>DASQPS010000384.1:0-3968 GCA_035643845.1 Gemmatimonadaceae bacterium
GATGTGCGGTCGCCAGTGATTCGGCGCAGCTCGGGAATTGGAGCATCTCGGAGTGCGTCGTGCCATGTACCAGCATCGATCCACGCGTTCGCTTCGTCGGGAAGTATTCTCATCGCAGTGGCCCAGGCGCGAAGTAGTGATGTCACGCGCTGGATGTGAGCGAGGCGTCGCTCGCTGACTTCTGCCCAAGTGGGCAATCCCGACTCCTGCAGCTGAATCATCAGAAGATGATGTTGTCGATGAGTTTGGTTTCGCCAACTCGAATCGCTCCGATCGCCGCGTCGCCGTGGCGCACGGTGTTCACTCTCTGGAAGGTGTCGGAGTCTACAACAGCGAGATAGCGTGGCGTCAGACCGACGACGCGCTCCAGCATCCGCCAGCCAATCGCTTCGAGCGCGCTTGCGCGTCGCTCACCCTTTGCAAACGCTTCGCGAACAGCGAACAGCGCCTTCGAGAGCTTGAGCCCGAGCTCCCGATCCTTCGCCGACAAGTATCGGTTGCGACTGGACATCGCGAGCCCGTCCGGCTCTCTGACTGTTGGAACAACGTGGATGCCAACCGGAAAATTCAAGTCACGTACCATCGCCTTCACGACTGCAACCTGCTGAAGATCTTTTTGCCCGAAAAGAGCGACGTCGGGCATTACGATGTTGAACAACTTCGCCACGACGGTCAGAACACCCTCGAAATGGTGCGGTCTGACAGCTCCTTCCCACTCTTTCCCAATCAGGCCTGGGTGCACGATCACTACCGGTGCGTGGGTGGGATACATATCCTCACGCGTCGGAGTAAAAAAGAAGTTGACTCCTCGCTTGTCCGCGAGAGCTACGTCATCGTCGAGAGTGCGCGGATAGCGATCGAAATCCTCGCTGGGCCCAAATTGCAGCGGGTTCACGAAGACGCTCATCACGACGACTTCGGCCATGCGTCGAGCTTCGTCAACCAGCGTCAGGTGGCCTTCGTGCAATGCACCCATGGTCGGAACGAACGCGATGCTTTTCCCGCGGGCGCGAACGTTGGCGACCACGCCGCGCATCTCCGAGATCGTCTCGACCGCCTGCATGCTAGAAGCTGTGGTCTGCATCCGGGTAGGCGCCGCTTCGAACGTCACTTGCCCAGCTGCCGATCGCCGATCGGACTTCCGTCGCCATCTCCGCGTATTTCTTCAGAAATTTTGGCTGGAAGGTGTCGTTGAGCCCGAGCACATCGGGAAGCACGAGCACCTGCCCGTCGCATTCCGCGCCAGCGCCGATGCCGATCGTCGGTATGCCGACTGCTTTGGTGATGCGCGCCGAAACAGAAGCGGGTACAAGCTCCAGTACTATCGCGAATGCGCCAGCTTCCTCGAGGCCCTTTGCTTCGCCGATAAGCCGATCGGCGCCTTCTTCTTCGCGCCCCTGCACCCGCGCTCCGCCAATCGTGTTAACCGACTGTGGAGTGAAGCCGATGTGCGCCATCACCGGAATGCCCGTGCGCACGAGCGCGTGGACAGTGTCGAGCATTTCCGGACTGCCACCTTCGACTTTCACCGCGGACACGCCCGTCTCCTGCATTGCGCGGCCGCTATTGAGTACCGCGGTCTCGATGCTCGCCTGATACGAGAGGAATGGCATGTCGATCACTACCAGCGCTCGCTTGGCGCCACGCCGAACGGCAGACGCGTGGTAAATCATGTGGTCGAGCGTCACGGGCAAGGTGGACGAGTACCCCATGATCGCGGTGCCTAAGGAATCTCCAACGAGAATGGCGTCGACTCCTGATTCGTCAACGAGGCGTCCAAAAAGCGCGTCGTACGCGGTCATCACAACGATCTTCTCGCCTTTTCGCTTGCGCTCCGCGAAGTCTCTGACTGTTACTGGACGCTGCTCGGCCGGGATTTTATTCAACCTGGGAACCTCGCAGAGTCGCGAGCTCATTCAGCCAGAAATCCCGGTTTGCCAGCTCAGGATGCGGTATGGTCAGGTCTGCATCACGACTTGTCTGGCGGTCGAACATCACGATGTCGAGATCCAGCGTGCGTGGTCCCCATCGCTCGGCGCGCACGCGTCCCGACTCTGATTCAATGCGCTGAAGCTCGCTCAGCAGGTCCCGCGGAGAAAGCTCGGTTTCGATGGCGATCATCTGATTGAGAAAAGGTCCCTGCGTAACGGGTCCAACAGGAGCGGTCTCTTCGACGGCAGTTTCTGCCAGCACCCGGGTTTTCTTCAGCCGGGCAATCGCTTCACGAGCCTTCGCCAAAAATACTTCACGCTGGCCGAGGTTGGAGCCTAGGGCCACGTACGCGATGTCCTTCACCCACGCTCTCGCTCGAGTGCAACCTCGGCGTAGGCGAGCGGGCCGGGCAACGCGACGTTCGGCTTTCGGACGGCGATCCGCACTCGCTCCACCAAAGGGAGCTTGAGCGCCCGCTCGGCAATCCGTTCGCCGACTTCTTCGAGAAAGCTGATGTGACCCGTCGTGACAACATCCGCAACCATGTCGTAGACCCTGCGGTAGTCGACGATGTCCTTCGCTGAGAGCGCTACTCCCGTTCGGCGAACCCAAAGCGATGCGTCCACCTCGATGGATTGCGCGATCTCGGCTTCGTGAGGCAGCACGCCGATCCGCGCATGGAATCGCATTGCTTTGAGCGTCACGACGTCGCTAGCGTCGGTCACTTTAGCCATCAATCGCCTCCCTGAGACTTCGCGTGAGCGCGAGCACCGAGTCGGCGCTCTGTTCGGCGGCTTTCACCATTGCACTGCCCACCACTACGCCGTCGGCCAATTGCGCGACGCTTCGGGCTTGCGCCGGCGTCGAGATTCCAAATCCGACGCAGATCGGCAGAGCGGTCGTCGAGCGAAGTCGAAGGATGGTTTCCGGAAGCGAGCTCGCAGTAGTCTGTTGCAGGCCGGTTACGCCCAACCGACTGATAAGATAAACGAACCCGCTTCCGTGCCGGGCGATTTCCGCCATTCGCTCGCGTGGCGTCGTCGGCGCAACGAGTCTGATGAAAGCGAGCGGACTATTGCCCAGCCATTCTTCCCGCGCGGGGTCGGCGCCAACCGGGATGTCCGTGATGAGAATTCCGCTAGCTCCGGCGTCAGCTGCGCGAGTAAGGGCGTTGGAGCCTGCGGCAAGAATCGGATTGAGATAGCTGAAGAGAACTATGGGCACGGAAAGTCTGGCCCGTTCGACGAGGTCAAGTACGCCGTCGAAATTTGTACCGTTGTCCAGCGCCCGTTGAGAGCTAGCCTGGATTATAGGTCCATCAGCGATGGGGTCCGAGAATGGGACTCCGAGCTCGATTATGTCGGCGCCGCCTTCCTCGAGCGCGCGCAACGTCTCGAGTGAGCGCGCGCGATCGGGATGTCCGGCGGTGACGTAGCAGACAAGTGCGCGGCGGGATTGTTCGTGGAGCGCGTCGAAGCGCCGCGTGATTGCGCTAGATGAGGTAGTCGCCGGGGGTGATGCCATACCGATCGGGATCCGCCGTCTTGATGATTGTGCGCGCGTACTGGCCACCTACCTCGGGAATTGCGAGGTCGACGGCGAGGGGCGGACTCACTCTGTTACCCTGTGCGTCGCTGATAATCTTAACGATTGGTCGGGACAGCGCTTCGGGATTCGGGTTGGACGCGGAAACGACTGCAAGCTCGAAAGTATCGAGAATCACCAGGGTACCGACTGGATAGATGCCCAGCAGGTTGATGAACGCCTTGACGAGCACTGGATCAAGTCCGCGCCGCGGATTGTCCCGCATTTCCTCGAGCACGGCCGAGGGCGCGAGGGCTTCCGTCTTGTAAACGCGTCGCGAAGTTGCGGCGTCATAACCGTCGGCAATCGTGACGATCTTGCTCAAAAGGCTGACCTGACGCGGACGGATCGACTTGGGATAGCCGGTAAGGTCGATCTTCATGTGGTGCTCATGACATACCGTCATCGCGCGATACGAGAGCTCTTCCTGCTGGCGACGGAACTGAAATAGC
>DASQPS010000385.1:0-2515 GCA_035643845.1 Gemmatimonadaceae bacterium
GCGAAGATCTTCGTGCAGGATTGACTCGAGATGAGCGCGTGAGGGATGAGATCAGCGCTACCGCATTTGCCAGCCGAATATCGGCGCGCATCGCATCGTTACGAGCGGAGAAAGCACTGCCGCTGCGTGAACTGCTCTATCGAGCCGCTCCCGTTGTTGCGACTGTCTCAAGGGCAATCATTGAGTCGAGTCGTCAAAGGTGCGCGACAATGCTGGATCTTGCCGTTGCGGCCGGCACAGGAAGGGAGCTCTGGGAAGAGTCGTGTGAGCAATGGCTGGAGTTGCCCAATGACATCGAGCCGTCGGAACGGTTTCTCGCGCTGAGAGTAGCGGGCGACAGCATGTCACCGGTACTCGAATCGCGCGACGTAATCCTGATCAAGCTTGACGGTTCACCCGCGATCGATGATCTGGTTGTCGCGAGAATCCCCGATCAGGGTTATGTGGTGAAGCGCGTTGCTTCAATCCGTGACGGACGTCTGGAGCTGTCTTCGTTCAATCCGCACTATCGATCATTATTCGTCGCTCGCCAACGATCCTCGATCCTCGGCACCGTAATAGCCCGGTTTAGGCACGAATAGCTCTTATCACACGCGCCGCAAAAACGCCTCGCGATTTCTCGCGAGGCGTTTTTGCATCGACCCCTGTAACAGGTCCGAGTGCATCTCCTGAAAGGATAGGCTCGAGTGACGCGATCGCGTTCACCGGACTCTCCCGGATCAAGGAGATCGAAATGAGATGCATTCGAGTTCGCCACGCAGCGGGTAACGCGGCTTGCGTGGCGGCAATGCTGGCACTCTGGGGCGTTGTGCACAAAGCGAAAGCGCAAACCTCTCCGCCGCCGGCGTACCGCCTGCCCGCACTCATAGTTGCGGCGCCAGCAGATGGAGCACCGTTGCCGGAGGATAAACCCGTCGCAGTACTCCGGTTCGCCAGCGTCGAGCCAACGGATCCGATTGACGCACTGAGTTTTTCGGTCGCGGTCGACGGCAAGGACAAGACGAGCTTGTTCCAGGCGACGCAGGATGAGGCGTGGGGACCGCTCGTCGGGCCCGGTGAAACTCTGACCCTCGGCCAGCACGATCTTGCCGCGCGCATTTGTACATCCCACGGCGCGTGCGTGACCACGAAAGCAACGGTGACGGTTGTCGCCGGCGCTTCGGGTTTAATAACGACAACCAAGGCCGACTCAAAGCAAAAGAAATCGAAAATCTTTGACGCTGTAGTCCAGGCGATCAGGATGCTCTTTCGATGACGCGACTCTATTTCGGAAGCCTCTGCGGCCTCGTCTTCGCGCTCTCGTCAAACCTCGCCGTCCAGTCACTGCCGTACGGCACTTTCACTTCGCACTCGAACGGGCAGGTCGTCTCGAACCCTGCGATTACAGTGACGTGGAAAGGGTGCAGCAATGCTACACAGAGTGTTTTTCAGACGTATATCAACAGTGTCAGTCGTGCGACTACACAGTTGGGCGGACCGCAGCCACGCTGTCCGGACTACACCATCGGAAAGAATTATTCCGCCTCGGGCACTCTAACCAGCGGCGCAAATACGCTGCATATCCACATTTGCGACGTCAACGGCTGCGGCGACTCCACGATCACCGTCTACTATTATGTCCCCGCAATAAGCGTCACTCCTCACACGGGCACTGCACCTTCCGTCCCGCATCGCACCGCGGGAAACTACGGATTTTCCGTCTACAACAGCGGCGGGTTCCCGGCCACTGCTTCGTTCAGCGCAGCTTGCTCGGGCGCGATCACGTCGTGTTCGGTGTCGCCAGGATCAGCCTCGCTTGGCGTGGGAGCATCGACCCCGGCGACCGTTTCATACACGGGATCAACCGTCGGCAGCGGAGTCGCCACGCTGACGGCGACGTACAACGAGTATCCAACGGTAACGGATAACGGGTCGGTGAACGTGTCTGTGACGTCGAATCCAATTTACGCGGTCTCCGTAACTCCTCTGAATCCGACCCAGTCGGTGACTGTCGGGACCGCGCTCATCCAGTTCGACATCAGCAACAACAGTCAGGACGAATCGACCCCATCAACCTTCAGTCTCACACCAACCGTTACCGGCACAGTAAGCTCGTGCTCGCTTTCACCGGCGTCCGTGACCGTATCACCAGGAGATCCCGCTTCGCGAGTCACCGCGACCTGCACGATTACCGGCTCGGACTCCGTTGGATCGGTGCGCGTGGACGCATCCACATCCTCGCCAGCATCCTTCAGCGGGAATGGGACAACCAATGTCATCGTCACCAGCACTGCAACGATTGCCGTCGGAACGACGGGAAGAAATCGTGGCACGACCATCGACAGAGATAATTGCCTGACGATTGCGGCTGGTCAGAACGCCGCGTACGAATGCGGAGACTTGCGCGTAATTCACGCACTGCCCGCGACGGTGACCATGGACAAGGCGCGCGGTCCCAGCTTGATCTACAACAGTCGCCACGCGAACCCGAGCGCACTACTCGCAGCGGATGTCACCTACAACGGACCTACCCCGA
>DASQPS010000386.1:0-10684 GCA_035643845.1 Gemmatimonadaceae bacterium
GCGTCCCTTCCCGACACGAGGACATTCTGCGCGACGTTCACCAGCGACGCTGTCGCGCTGGCGGCGAGTGAGACATGAATTCTTCTTCGTTCCCTGGGCAGCCGACCCTCCGACCGTTCGGCAACGGCGGCAAGAATGGCGATGACGGCGTCTTTTCCGGCAACGACGTCGGCAAGCGCGACACCAACTTTCATGGGCGGTCCGTCGGCCTCGCCGGTTATCGCCATCCATCCGGACTCAGCCTGCACAACGAAATCATAACCGGGACGAGTGCTGGCGTCGCCAAATCCCGAGATCGTGCACCAGATGAGCGAAGAATGGATGTCGAGTAACGGTTCCGGGTCCAAGCCGAGTTTCGACAAGGAGCCGGGCAAAAAATTGTCGAGCACCACGTCGGCCCCTGCTATCAACTCCCTGATTATCCGGAGTTCGGACGCGCGGCTGAGGTCGGCCGCTATGCTTTTCTTATTTCGGTTTACCGAAACAAAGTAGGCGCTTTGCCCATTTTCATCGAACGGTGGCCCCCATCCGCGCGTATCGTCACCGGTCGACGGCCGTTCGACTTTGATGACGTCAGCGCCAAGATCGCCAAGAATCATGGAGCAGAGCGGTCCCGCCAAAACCCGACTGAGATCGAGAACTCTTAGCCTTAACAATGGAAAATGTCCCGTTGCTGGTCGCTAACTGTCTAATTACTGTGCTCGGGGACCCGCCCGAGCGCACCGCGCAGACTTGCCCTAACGACCATTTCACCCCACCTTGCTTTAGTCACGAAAAATCATATACTTAGCGCCGTTCGAGCCCTTCAGCGGGGTGAACCTGAATTCAGTGATATTCTCACCCGTCAGCATAACTCTCCTTTGGCTGACCGGAGTCAATAAATGACCGATAGAGATAAGTCGGCGGTTGCTGCTCCAGCGGCCCCTGCCCCAGCGGTCGGCGCGACCGTTCCTCCAGCAATTCCGCCCAAGCGTAGCCCCGGACACCGCGGCGCCGATGTAAAAGATACCGTCGCTGAGATGGCGGCGAAGGCACATGAGATCAGCCTGGAAGCCGGGAGCAAGATGGCCGCCGCGATGAAGGATGTCGTTGGAGCTGCTGCCGGTCTCACCGGATTCGTCCTCGAGAGCGCGCGCGACCTTCTTCAGTATATGGTACGTCGCGGACAGATGACCCAGGAAGAAGCCGACAAGCTGATGCGTGAAGTCGAAGCCTCTCACGCGAAGAGAAAGCCCTTCACCGCGCCAGCATCCGCGGTGCCGAAGCCGAGTGCAAAAGTCGACGCAGGTCATGAGGCGCCCAGGCACCATACGCCCGTTCCGGCGCGGCACCCGACGCCACCGCACGCCGTCAAGCACACCGCGCCGCCTTCCGTGAAGCACGCGCCCGCGAAGAAACCGGCGGCGAAGAAAACGACGATGAAGCCCGCCGCCAAAAAACACCCGGTCAAGTCATCGACGAAATCGAAGCCGAAGGCCTCAGGCAAAACGGCGAAACGAAGGTAGGCCGTGGGAATTCCGCGCGGCGATGCTGTCGCGCTCGCCCGCGCTCTCATACAAATCGATTCGAGAAATCCTACCCTCGCTCCGGATTCACCGGGCGAGGGTAAGTGCGCTCACACCCTCGCTTCAATCCTCGATGATTGGGGCTTCTCCGTCGAGTTGACCGATGCGGCGCCGGGCCGTCCAAACGTCGTCGCGCGATTGGGAGCAGCTGGTTCGCCCGCGCTCATGCTCAACGGACACCTCGACGTCGTGGATGTGAGCGGAATGGTCCACGATCCATTTTCCGCTGTGATCCTCGGCGGAAGGATCTACGGGCGAGGATCCACGGACATGAAAGGCGGAATCGCGTCGATGTGCGCTGCCGCCGCTCTCAATTTTTCCGCCAACTGTGATCGACAGGTTGTGGTGGCCGCGGTAGTGGATGAAGAATACGAGAGCCTTGGTATGCGAGCGCTTCTAGCCGCTGGTGTTCGCGCTGATGCCGCGATCATTACCGAGCCCACTCGTCTCGCGATCTGTCCGGCACACAGGGGCTTCGCGTGGTTTGATGTGGAGCTGAAAGGGCGAGCCGCGCATGGAAGCCGCTACGATGTAGGTATCGACGCGATAACTCACGCCGGCCTACTTCTCGCCGAGCTCGATGAGCTCGAGAGCAACCGTGCTTCCGGCGCGACGCATAGACTTCTCGGTCGCGGCTCGCTCCATGCCTCGACAATTGAAGGAGGCACAGGAATGTCGACTTATCCTGAGCGCTGCAGCCTGACGATCGAGCGCCGCACGATCCCCGGGGAATCGGTAGAGGGAGCGCTCCTGGAGATCAATAACGCCTGCGACAAGGTGAGGAATCGTCGCGCTGAATTCGACGCTACTGTTAAATTGAGAACGGCGCAGCTTCCGAGCGACGTCGCGGTCGATGCGCCGATCGTTCAGCGGCTCGCACGCGCGATGGAACGAGAGGCATTTCAGCCAAGAATCGAAGGGCTATCGGCGTGGACAGATGCTGCGCTTCTCAACGCGGCGGGAATCCCAGCAATTTGCTTCGGCCCGGGTGATATCGCTCTCGCCCACGCGACGGAAGAATTCGTAGCGGTTGGTGAGATCGAGCAGGCACAACGGATCCTGAGTCACGTAGTCCGCGATTGGTGTACTGAAGGTTAACCGCGAGAAGCGCGATGAGACGTTCTGCCGCAGATTGAAGCAGTTGCACGGCGTCGAAAAGAGAGGTTCTGGTGCCACAGTGGACGCACAAGCAGTACGACATTCTCGAGCGTGCAATCACGACAGGAAAGCGCATTTCCGCGTACCGTCGGGGAACTGAATACGTCGTCGTACCAACCAGACTGCGCGTCATCAGTGGGCGCGAAGCTGTCGAGGCAACTCACCCAACAACCGGCGATCAGATAACCCTCTATCTCGACGAGATGGAGAGCTTTGAGGTTGTGAAATGACGCGCGCCCAGCCTGGAGATCTCGTGGCCATCTACGCCGACGAATCATGCATCGGGAACGGCCGCGAGGGCGACAATCCGGGAGGCGCTGGGGGACTGATCGAATGGTTGCATCCAACGTCTAACGAAGTCACGCGTTGCGACTATTGGATCTCCGAGCCGTCGACGACGAACAATCGGATGGCGCTGCGGTCGGTCATTGAGGCGTTTCGATCGATCTCGCGCAGCGGCAACTCCTATCGAGTGCTCTTTACCAGCGATTCCAAATACATCGTGGAGGGCATGACGTCATGGGTCGCGGGATGGATAGATCGCGGCTGGAAAAGAAAGAGTGGCATCATTGAGAATCTGAAGCTCTGGCAAGAGGCCGTGGCAGCTGCATCGGCGCACGAATGTCAGTGGCGGTGGGTTCGGGGACACAACGGTCAGCCACAAAATGAGTACGCGAACTTTCTCGCTACCCGCGCCGCAGCGGAGCAATCTGAGTCTTCCGGACTTCGGCAATCGCAGTTCGATGCCTGGATGGCCGAACACCAGGAAGGGCGACTCCGCCTCAAGGAAACCGCACCCTTCCCCGATCTTCATTCATTCCAGCCGAGCAAGCGAGCATGGACGATCTAGACAGATTGTTTCAGCGACTGGTGCACAACATCCGAAACGGCCACGCCGAATACCTGAGCGTTCCTTTCACGGTTCAGGAGTTGTACGACACTCTGGTGCCGTACCGGCACTACCGCCGCGATCTTGGCATCGAAACCAATCAGGATTACGAAGCAGCGGTAATGCGGCTTCTTTCGGGCGAGAAGGGCTACATTCGCGGCGATCAGGCGATGCAGGACAGGCTCAAAAAGGAAATGAGCACTCCGCATCCGGACATTGGGGCGTTCCGCGACTACGCTGACACCCGCATCTCTCTTGTTCCCGCTGCCGTTCAACAGCTCGGTGTCGGTATCCCGACGCAAAACGCCGGCGGATTTGCCGTTGGCGCCCGCGTCGCGGGTCAGGGCGGCAATGGCGGCGCTCCTTCCGAGGAGGGCACGAGCTTCTCCCTCCCCGCGCTCTCGACTCTCGAACCGCCCGCGGGTTGTCGGTTCTGCGGAGGCACTCTCCCCGAAGGCAGGACTGTCACGTACTGCCCCCACTGCGGCCAGAATCTAGCCGCAAAACACTGCCAGGGATGCGGAGCCGAGCTCGATCTTACCTGGAAGTTCTGCGTCAATTGCGGCAAAAAGGCGTAACACAAATGGCAAAGTCTTCAACTCCCGTCGTATTTCTGTCGGCACTGCGGACGCCGTTCGGCACGTTCGGTGGAAAGCTGAAGGATTTTTCTCCGATCGATCTCGCCGTCACAGCTTCAAAGGCAGCGATCACGCGCGCAGGCGTGTCCGCTACCGATGTCGACCAGACGATTTTTGGCAACGTTCTCTACACCGTCAGCGATTCGATCTATTTCGCGCGCCATGTCGCGCTCAAGAGTGGTTGCCGACAGGAGACATCCGCGCTCACCCTCAATCGGCTTTGCGGTTCCGGATTTCAGGCCGTCGTTAGCGGCGCGCAGGAAATCATCCTCGGCGACGCGAAGGTATGCCTCGTCGGAGGTGCCGAGTCGATGTCGCAGGCGCCGCACGTCACCCGCGGAATTCGCTGGGGAACTCCACTCGGCAGGTCCCCCGCGCTGGAAGACACACTCTGGGAAGGACTCACCGACTCCTACGTTGGCCTCGGCATGGCCGAAACAGCCGAGAATCTCGCCGATCGATATAAACTCGACCGCGGATGCGTTGACGAGTTCGCGCTTCGATCGCAGCAGCTCTCGAAATCAGCGTGGGATAGCGGTGTCTTCGAGCAGGAAGTCGTACCGGTACCGATTAAGAATCCCAAGACCGGTCAACCCGAGGAATTTTCGCGGGATGAGCACATGAGGCCCGACACGTCTGCCGAAAAATTGGCCGCACTCAAGCCGGTATTCCGGAAAGGCGGAGTAGTCACGGCTGGAAATGCTTCCGGCATCGGAGACGGCGCAGGCGCGATGGTTATAGCAAGCGAGAAATACGCGACCGACCACGGGCTCAAGCCGCTTGGACGTCTTGTGTCGTGGGCCGTCGCCGGAGTCGATCCATCTATCATGGGCATCGGTCCGGTTCCATCTTCGAAGGCTGCGCTCGCCAAGGCGGGCCTCTCGATCGATGACATGGATCTCATCGAGGTCAACGAAGCTTTCGCCGCCCAGACCTGCGCGGTCGAGCGGGAAATGTCGCTTCCTCGCGAGCGCTTGAACATCCACGGCGGCGCCATCGCGTTGAGTCATCCTCTTGCCGCATCAGGCGCGAGGATCACGGCCCATCTACTGCATGCGTTGCGCGCGGAACGCAAACGTTACGGCCTTGGGACAGCCTGCATCGGGGGTGGCCAGGGCATCGCCTTGGTAATTGAATCGATCCATTAGACCGCGCTCGTGCGCGCGGAAGAGGAAAATATGCGGCAGCTGATACGCGTCTTCGCGCTCACCGGTGTTTGTGGAATCCTGGCTTCGTGCGCATCGGTGGGCGGCGGAGCAGGTGGCACCGTAGTCAACGGCCCCGACCAGACGTCTGGCACACCGGCCGTGATCTGGCCCGTGAAAACCAGAGAGCATGTCGACCTCTGGCTGCATGGCTATGCAATGCTCCAGGAAGACACCACCTTCGTGCCGTTTTTCAAGCGCGGATACAGCACCAACATGACCGTTCTCAAGAACAGGGGGAACGTCGTGACGCAGCTCGACGCAAATCGAGACCGTCTTCGGGCTCGTCTCGTGGCGAATCCACAGCTCGTGAACGCCCAGTTCGTTCCGCTGTCTTTCGCATCGTGGGCCGATCTCTCTCAGGCCGTCGACGTTTTCATTCGCTCCGATGGTAATCCGCGCGCAGCGTCTTCGCAGGAGCAGGCCAACGCCATTGCATTCCTTGCGGCGTATTTCCCAACGTCGGCCGACCGCGACTGGCTCCGCCTTTTCACCCAATCACTGAGCGACGAGAGCAGCAAGTTCTACCATTCCTATTGGGTGGAGCAGCAGCGCGAGAAGAGCAACGTGCTGGAGTTCGTGGATTCACTCTGGCAGCGGACCTACAGGCCGCGTATGCAGCGGTTCCTCAACAACACCCAGCAGGCCAACGGAACTATCCTGCTTTCCTTGCCGCTCGATGGCGAAGGAAGATCTCTGACGAATGGTCGCCAGTCGAATACGCTCACCGTAACCTTCCCGGAGCGCCCGAACGATGCTGTCGAAGCGATCTACGTCATCGCGCACGAAGCAATCTCCGGAGTCGCCGCCACCGCCGTGACCGACAACATTACCCCAGAGCAGCGTCGCACCGGCGTTGGAGACCGATACCAGAGCTCCGCGGCAGTTCGCGGCGGGGCACTTTTGATCCAGCGCACATCGCCCGAGCTGCTCGACGGGTACATGCGCTATTATCTGGCGTCGGTGAATCGACCGGCGGGAGCCAATCTCCAGTCGACGTTCATAACGACCTTTGCGCTACCAGATACGATTCGCGATGCCCTCACTCGCCAGCTCGACGTCGTACTGGGAGGGATTTAAGCAGATATAATTCTGCATGGCCGATGAAAAGTCGCCGCTTCCCGCCCGACAGACGCTGCTCGACCGACAGGCGCTCGAACGCGTTCTCGCGCGCGCCTCGGAGTTGCAGGGCGCCGGAGCAATTCCGGATTCGAGCGACCTCATAAGCGAGAGTCAGCTCCGCGACATAGCGAATGAAGTCGGACTGAACCCTGCGACTGTAGATCAGGCGCTGGCCGAGGAACGAACGCGCGTGAACGTGCCCGACGAGCGCGGACTAATCGCGCAAATTGCCGGAGCGGGATTCGCGACCGCGACACGGACGGTGCCAGGCACCCCGCGCGACGTGCTCGCCGTCATAGACTCATGGATGCAGCGCGAGGAATGTCTTCAGGTACAACGCCGCTTCTCCGACCGAATAACCTGGGAGCCTCAGCGCGGGCTGTTTGGCAAAATAAGGCGCACCGTCAACCTGAGTGGTCACGGATATTATCTCGTCGAAGCGAAGCAGGTCTCGGCGACCGTTCTTCCAGTCGACGGGACGCGGTCCGTCGCCCGACTGGATGCCGACATCCACCAGAACCGAGCGCGGCGCGTAGGCGTCGGAGGTCTCCTGACGGGCGTCGGCGTTGTCGCTGGCGGACTTCTCGGACTCGGTCTCGTCGTGGCGCACGTACCTCTGATCATCGCGGCAGCGGGAGCTGTGTTGCCTTTCGCCGGCGGAACTGCCGGAGGATACAAAGTTGCGCGCAGTCATCGAACCGTTCTTTCCAACGTTCAGCTCGCGCTCGAGCAGGTCCTCGACCGCCTGGAGCACGGTGAGCTTACGCGACCAGGTTTGCTCGAGACGATAGCTGCGCGGCCACGCTTATCGCGTTGATAATGAAAAACACAAAGGATTTTCAAGACACTGCCGGAGTCAGTTGATGAAAGAGATTAAGAACGTCGGCGTCCTCGGCGGAGGGCTGATGGGGAGCGGAATCGCGCAGGTTTCGGCCGCCGCCGGTTTTTCCACGGTGGTGCGTGAAGTGTCGGAAGCACTCTGCGCGAAGTCGCGGCAGTCGATCGAGAAGTCACTGGCGAAAGGCATTGAACGCGGGAAGACTACTCCAGCCGAGCGTGACGCCGCTCTCAAGAACCTGCGATTTGCGACAGATCTGCGCGAGCTCTCCAAGTCGGACCTGCTCATCGAAGCTGTAGTTGAGGACCTCGAGGTCAAAAACGCTCTGTGGGCGGAGCTCAATCGAATCGCGGGGCCGGACGCAATTTTTGCGTCGAATACCTCGAGCTTGACGATCATCGCAATGGCACGGGCGAGCGGACGGCCGGACAGGATGTTAGGTCTCCATTTCTTCAATCCCGTTCCCGTTATGAAGCTGGTCGAAGTCGTGCGCACCATTACCACGAGCGAGGAAACAGAGCAGCGCGCACTGACTTTCGTTCGGGCACTCGGCAAGGATCCGATCCGCGCAAAGGACAGCTCGGGTTTCATCGTGAATCTGTTGCTCGTGCCGTACATGCTCGACGCGATCAATGCACTCGAATCGAATGTCGGGTCGGTCGAGGACATCGACAAAGGAATGCAGCTCGGAGCCGGCTACCCCATGGGACCGTTCACCCTTCTCGATTTCGTCGGGCTGGATACGACCTGCAAAATCGCCGAGATCATGTTTGCCGAATACCGTGAAAAGCGATATGCGCCGCCCCCGCTCCTCAAGCGAATGGTGCTTGCCGGGATGCTGGGCAAGAAATCCGGAAAGGGCTTTTACGATTATTCAGTGAATCCGCCCAAGGTGAGCAGCCTCGGATTGTGAAAGATCCATCGTGCGTCAACGAGGCAGCGTCGTGACGCCTCCCGGATTTCGCGGTATGTTCCGCGAGGACGAGCTGGCGCGCGCGATGTACTCGGAGGCCGCAGGCATCGGGCGCGCAATTCCTACGGCAGTTGCCGTTCCAGTTGACGCCGAGGATGTGATCGTGCTCGTCAAGTGGGCCGCCGCGACCCGAACTGCTCTGATTCCACGCGGTTCGGGCAGCAGCATGCCCGGGGGCGCCATTGGGAAAGGCGTGATCGTCGATCTTTCACGAATAAATCATCTGGGAACCATCGACGAGCGAGCGCGAACAGTCTGGGTTGAGCCGGGCGTCATTTGGTCGACACTCGACATCGCTGCACGGCGGCGCGGGCTGAGATTGCCCGTCGATCCCTCGAGCGGAAGTTTCTGCACGCTGGGCGGAATGGCTTCGACGAACGCGTCGGGCGCTCACACGCTGCGATATGGATCTGTTCGGCCCTGGGTGAACGCGCTCGACTGCGTTTTCACAGACGGAGAACGCGAAGTCATCACGCGTGGTCAGTCCCCGTCGAGACGGATCGACGCCATCGTCCGCTTTCTTCGCGACGCGCATGGCGAGATTGTCGCGATCGACAAACGCCGCCCCGTCGCTCACACCGGTGTTCGCAAGGAATCGTCGGGCTACGCCGTGCATGAGTACGCGGCTCGCGCCGAGCTCGTCGATCTACTGGTTGGCAGTGAGGGAACGCTCGCCATAATTGTCGGAATCCAATTCCTGCTTTCTCCGGTGCCTGCGGCTACGAGCAGCATACTAGGCTCCTTTGCATCTCTGGAGAGCGCAACAGCCGGCGCGATGAAGGCGGCCGAGTCAGGCGCGAGCGCGTGTGAGCTCCTCGACAAGACTTTTCTGGACTACGCCGAAAAGGCGTCTACCACTACCGATTCTCTGCGCAAGGAAATGTCGCAGGCGGCCGCGATTCTTTTGGCGGAAGTCGAGGCCGAGACGAGCGAAGCTGCCCGGTCGAGAGCAGAGGAGCTCGCGTCTGCATTCAAAGACGCTGGCGCGACGACCGTCGATGTCGCTCTCACGCCTTCGAGCGAGCACGAGCTTTGGGAGCTGCGACACGCCGCGAGCCCGATCCTCGCGGCGCTCGTTCAATCGACGTCGATGCAGTTCATCGAAGATGGCGCCGTCCCTGTGGCGAAACTCCCCGACTACGTCCAGGGCGTGCGAGACGCCCTCGAAAATCGAAAAGTGCCGGGAGTGATCTTCGGCCACGCGGGAGATGCGCACGTGCACGTCAACCCGCTTGTTGCGGTCGAGGAGTCCGACTGGCGTGACACGGTTCAGGGGCTTCTCGATGACGTGGTGACGCTGACGTCGAGATTGGGCGGTACTCTCACCGGCGAGCACGGCGACGGACGTCTTCGGACACCGCTTCTAGGTCGCGTCTGGAGCAAGGAGGCTTTGCGCGCGTTCGCGCTGGTGAAGAAGTCTTTCGACCCGGATAACATTTTCAATCCAGGGGTCAAAGTGCCGCTTCCGGGTCAGAAGCCGATGGAAGAGATAAAATACGACCCATCGCTTCCGCCTCTTCCTGCCGAAGCGCGGGCAGCACTCGACAGCGTGGTGAAGACGAGAGCGTACAATCAGTTCCGGCTGTCATTGATCCGCAGTTCTTCTTAGTTTTCTGCCGCTCGTTCCCGCCTTCGTCACAATACACACGAAGACCTTTGATCTATACCGAGCCCCGCCTCACTCTCATCGCGCGTCCGGAGTTCCTCGAACCCGGGCATCTCAAGGTCAACTGGCTTGGCGAAAGTACCGACGGCGAAAAGCTGGCAGAGTTCGCCGGTCGCCTCTGCTACATGAGTCAGAGGAATCCGGCGAGTCGCGCGACGCGGGAGTATCTCGACAACATCAAGAAGCAGGGCCATGGGAGCGTTCTCGAGCACGCGAACTATTCGGTGCTACTCGAGGGAGTAAGCCGGTCGCTCACCCACGAGCTAGTGCGACATCGCGCTGGCTTCGCCTACAGTCAGTTGAGCCAACGGTACGTCGATGAATCGGAAGCCAACTTCGTCGTGCCTCCAGCGATCATTGGAGACGAGGCTCTCGAAAAGGAGTGGCGGACCCAAATCGACGAGGCACAGAGAACCTACGTACGGCTCGTCGAGCACCTGATGGAGCGTTATGGCTGGGTGACCGACAAAGTCCATCGGCGGAAGATGGCAAGAGAGGCGGCGCGGGGAGTTCTTCCCAACTCCACCGAGACGAAAATCGCCGTTACGGCCAACGCGAGGGCGTGGCGAACGATGCTGGAGCTTCGATCGAGCGAAGGCGCCGAGCTCGAGATCCGTCGCTGCGCGGTAG
>DASQPS010000387.1:0-2784 GCA_035643845.1 Gemmatimonadaceae bacterium
TTAACGCAGCAGCGAATCGAGGAATCAGCAGATGTGCCGAAACATCAGGACCCTAGCGAATTTCGACCCACCGGCGACGGACGATGAAATCCGTGCCTCCGCGTTGCAGTTCGTTAGAAAATTGAGCGGAACGACTCGACCATCGAAAGTGAACGAGAACGCGTTCAATGTGGCGGTGGAGGAAGTGACTGCCGCCGCGAATCGATTGGTTCATTCGCTAAAAACGAATGCGCCGCCGCGGAACCGTGAAGAGGAAATTGAAAAGGCTCGCGCCAGGTCGCTGAAGCGTTTCGCGTGAGCGGCAGAATTCACCCGCACCTCAAGCGCATGCTGCCGCGCGGCCGAGTAGCAGCTCACGCTCACGCGTGTTGCGCGTAAGCGCGGCTCCGCGCTCGAATTCCGCCCTCGCTTCTCCCTTCCGACCAAGCTTGAAGAGCAAATCACCGCGCACGCTTGGCAGCAAGTGGTAGCTCTTCAGACTCGGCTCCGATGTGAGTGCGTCGACGAGCGCGAGACCAGCACCTGGCCCGAACGCCATGGAAATCGCGACCGCGCGATTGAGCTCCACTACCGGAGATGGCGCAATCGCGGCGAGCTCGCCGTACAGCGTAGCGATTCGGCGCCAGTCGGTCTCTTCGCCCGTGCGCGCCCGAGCGTGACACGCGGCAATCGCCGCCTGCAACGTGTAAGGACCCCGCGCTTCCGATAGTTGCTCGGCGCGGACGAGGGCGGCTAGCCCGCGTCGAATGAGCAGTTGGTCCCAACGGCCACGATCCTGATCGAGCAACAGGACTGGCTCACCGCCTGCGCCCACGCGGGCTCGCGAGCGAGATGCCTGAATTTCCAGCAAGGCGACCAGCCCGTGCACCTCCGCTTCGTTCGGTACGAGTCCGACGAGTACGCGTCCGAGTCTGAGTGCGTCCTCGCAGAGCGTGGGTCGCAGCCAGTCGTCGCCCGCGGTAGCGGAGTAGCCCTCGTTGAATACGAGGTAAATCACCTGCAGTACAGACGTAAGACGAGCCGCGAAGTCGGGGCCGCGCGGAACTTCAAACGGCACGTGCGCATCTGACAGCGTGCGCTTCGCGCGAACTATTCGCTGCGCAATAGTCGCCTCCGGAACGAGGAAAGCCCGCGCGATCTCGTCGGTGGTGAGCCCGCCGAGGAGCCGCAGCGTCAGCGCGACCTGGGCCTCTGTAGAGAGAACGGGGTGGCACGCAATGAAGACGAGTCGGAGCAGATCGTCGCCAACGTTGTCGTCGATTGCTTCCTCCAGATCAGGGACCGCCTTTTCCTGGAGCGCCTCCAGATCGTGGGCGACCTGTTCGTGTTTTCGCTCGAGTAGCTTGTCCCGCCTCATCAGATCGATCGCGCGGTGCTTTGCCGTCGCCATGAGCCACGCACCCGGGTTACGAGGCACACCCGATGTCGGCCATTGTTCGAGCGCTGCAACGAGCGCGTCTTGCGCAAGATCTTCCGCGATTCCAACGTCGCGAACCAAACGTGTCAGCCCGGCGATCAACCTCGCCGACTCGATTCGCCAGACCGCGTCGATTGCCTTGTGTGTGTCGGTAGCCGTCACGGCTACCAATCACACAAGGTTCATCGACCAATGCAAGACCGGCGGACGACTGCTCAGTCCGAGCCTTTAGCTCCGAAACGGGATCAGGGATCGGATTCTGTTGTCGCGGAGCCACAATCCAGCCCACAACAGCACGGCTATGTAGACGGGCGCGAGCACCCAGGAGAACATCGGCATGCCCATGCGCACGTTCGTCGCCACCGCACCGCCCAAATAACCTGTGAGCAGAATCACACCCAGAACTGCCGTGCGCGGTATCACATAGAGCACGATGCAGATCAACTCGATTATCGAAAGCGGAACGAGGATCGAGGGCGAAAAACCTGCCTTGGTAAAACCTTCCACGACGGCAGGACCCCGGGAGATGTGAACGACGGCATCGAAGAGCATGAACGCCGTTGCCAGGCCGCTGATGATGCGGCCAGCCCACATCGTTCGCTTCGATGTAGCGGTGATAACCGGTAGCGATTCCATGGCGCTATCTCCACCCTGCGACGGCCTGCTCGCGGATTCGGGCTTCCCGCTCTCGTAGCTCGGGGGTCAGCGCTTCGCCGAAATCCTCCGCTTCGAACACCTGCCGGATTTCGATTTCTTCGTCGGTGAAAGGAGCGCGCCTGGCCCATTCGATCGCTTCGGCCTTGGACTTCACCTGCCAGAGCCAGAACCCGGCGACGAGCTCTTTCGTCTCTGCGAACGGGCCGTCGGTCACTTTAGTCGCTTGGCCGTTCGAGAACTTCACGCGCGTCCCCTTGGAGGACGGTTGGAGTCCCTCCCCCGCGAGCATGATCCCGGCCTTCACGAGCTCTTCGTTGAACTTGCCCATCTCTGTCAGGAGCTTCTCATCGGGAAGAGCGCCGGCTTCTGACTCTTTGTTGGCTTTCACGAGCACCATGAATCTCATTGCAGTCTTCTCCCTGGTTGACTTCGGTTTGGGTTCGCCAGATCGCCGCGCTGTTCTCGGTTCATCTGGTCTCTGCATATACGTCGAATGGGGAGCGAGGGAATCGACAGGCTTTTGGAATCTATTTTAGTCGACGCGGAAGGCGGGACGCGTTTTTTGAGGACTGAGGACGCGGACCAACGGCATCGACGATTGCGGACTGATTCAGGACTGAGGACTCGGACTCAAATGCGGACTGAGAACTCACAGCGGGCGGGCCAAGGCCTTTCGGGACAGTTCTGGTGGCCTAAGAGCGAGAGCAGTT
>DASQPS010000388.1:0-3623 GCA_035643845.1 Gemmatimonadaceae bacterium
CCGGCGGCACTGCACCCGTCGCCGTTCCTGCCGCAGCTTGCATCGCGCGCCGATGCTTGCCACCGACTACGGCGGCCAAAATCCAGATGATAACGAGCGTCACCAGTCCAACCGTCACGAACGGGTAAGGCCCCCTCCACCGTATCGACGCCATCACGAAGCCGCTCAGTATCAGCAGGACGCCAGCCGCGGGCATCATCGGCCTGGTTGAGTCCAGCATTCCGAGCCACACTCTGACTTCCGCCATGTCGGTGGCTTTGCGGAGAGCCGGCCCCGCGCGCGAGTAGATGACGAAAAACCCGGCAATCGCGAGCAGGCCGAGGAAGTGCACTACGAGCGCCAATTGGTACCAGCCCGTGCCCATGAGACCTCCGAAAGAGAAAGAGTCCGTTTACGAATACTATACAGATACTTTAACGAGCTCAAGTATTTAGCGGTTTCAACTTTCATGCTGGACTATTGGCGCGCTCCCTGCATAGTTTTTGGCATGGTCGGGAAAAGACCTGAGTCGAAGCAGGCGGTCGCAGCGGAGGTTTGGCGCCGGCTGTTCCAGTTCTTCATGCACACGAGGCCGCAGCGTGACCGCGTTCTCGCCGAGCTGGAGCTGACGCCGAACGACATGCGTGCGCTCTCCGCGCTCGACATTGAGGAAGGCCGGACGATGCGCTCACTCGCCGACGAATGGGGATGCGACGCCTCGAACGCGACATGGATCATCGATAGACTTGAGGAGCTGGGGTTCGCCGAGCGGACGAGCAAGCCTGGAGACCGTCGTGTGAAGCTGGTGATGCTCACGGATCGTGGCGCTAAGACACTTCGCGGCGCGGTAGACAAAATGTGGCAGCTGCCTCCGGAGCTTCTCGAGCTCAGTCGAAAAGAGCTCGATGCTCTCCGGAAAGTCCTGCTCAAGCTGCCGACGACGTCGCGCCCATTCGGCCCGACCGGGAACCAGGGCTGAGCGCGACATGACTCGAATCAAAGTCATTTTTGCCGCCCTCTGCATTGGACTGACTGTCCTCTGGGTCGACGCGGACCGAGTGTGGTTGAGCGGAGTCTCATTCAATCAAACGCGGCTCTCTTTCCTCAACTACACCGGCATCATCGCGATGGGAGTGATGGCCGCATCTCTCCTGCTTGCGCTGCGGTCCACGGCGATGGAACCCTACGTCGGCGGCCTCGACAAGAGTTATCGACTCCACAAGTGGCTCGGCGTCGCCGCACTCGTGATGGTTCTCGTTCACTGGCTGTGGGTCGAGCGCCCGTCGTTTCTCGTATCGCTCGTCACATTCAACGAGCCGGTGCGGGCACCGAACGAAGCGCGGTCGCTGTTGTCACCAACGCTTTTTCGTAGCGTTCAGGGCGCGGCGATCGGAGTCGGCAACGTATGCTTTTACGCCGCGGTCATCCTGATCATTCTGGCGCTCGTCAAGTGGATTCCCTATCGGCGATTCCTGCAGACGCACCGCCTGCTTTCTATCGTGTATCTCGCCCTGATTTTCCACTCGATCGTCTTGCTCAAGGCGTCGTACTGGACCTACGCGATCGCGTACGCGTTCGCCGCGCTCCTGACGGCCGGCGCTGCGGCGGCCATCTACATCCTGTTCCAGCGAGTGGGACGAACGCGACAGGCGGTCGGAAAGGTCGAGGCGATCACACAGCACCAGGACGGACGAATAGTGGCGATAAAGGTCTGCCTCACGGATCGATGGCCCGGACACGACGCTGGCCAGTTCGCATTCGTCCGCTTCAAGGAGCGGGAGGAGCCGCATCCTTTTACGATCTCCTCGCCTTGGCGGGATGACGGCAATTTGTCGTTCGTGATCAAAGGTCTGGGCGACTACACCCGCACGCTGATGTCGCATCTGAGCGTCGGCTCGCTCGTGACGATCGAGGGCCCATACGGCCGGTTCAATTTCAACGGGCCGCATCGACGGCAAATCTGGATCAGCGCCGGAATCGGTATCACGCCGTTCGTATCGCGCATGCAACATTTGAGGGAGCTTCCTGACGGCCGGATCATCGACCTGTTCCACGCGACCGGCGACTCCGACGTCCGCTACAATGAATCGCTGGCGAAGCTCGCCGCGAACGCGGGTGTGCGTCTCCATGTCTGGGTAGGCGCGGAGCAAGGGCGACTGGACACCGAGCGAATACTCAAGACGGTCCCCGAATGGAAATCGGCTGACGTCTGGTTCTGCGGTCCAGTGGAATTCGGCAAATCTTTGCAACACGATTTCCGCGCTGCAGGGTTATCGCCTGGTGACTTCCACCAGGAGCTGTTTCACTTTCGATAAGGCTGCTTCGAGGTGTCACAGTATCGCCCCGAACAAACCCCCTGAGCGCGCGACGGCGCACACAACTCAAAGGCAAATTTATTGCTGAGCTAATCCCTGGAATCTCATTCAGGGGGAGTTATGCGCGGCACGCTGGGACGGGCGAACCTGGGCTTTATCACCGCGATCGCATTGATCGCAACCGGATGTGTCACACTTCGACCTTACGATCCGGGCCCTGGAAAGCGCGTCATGGTAAGCGTTCCGCAATCCACCTACGTGTCGGGCGGCGCAGTCAATCTGACGATCTCGAATCTGAGCGAGGTCTCGCTCGCTTATCCCGATCGCTTTTGCACGACGGCCCTGCAGAAAAAATCCGGCAATGCGTGGATCACCGTCTCGCCGCCGCCGACCCGTTGCGCGTCTTCGCGCGACTTCCTCGATCCGGGGCAGACGATCGTCTATCGCTTCGCTCTTCCAAAGGATGTTGGAGAGGGAATGTACCGTTTGACATTGCCGATGCCGACGCCGGTGCCGGACAATCTCCTGACGGACTACGACGCCATCGCCGACGATCCTGTCGTCGCTGAAAAGCAAGAGCTTCTAACGCCCGCGTTCAAGGTGGAGAGCGGGTCGACACGATAGGCAGTCCGCCGTTCCCGGCTTCTCTACTCGACAGGAAAGCAGGTTGAGAGAGAAGTCGGTCATCCTCTGGGAGCGACTCGACCTGCCGGGACACGAGATCTGCGAGCTGTCACGTTTTGACGACGGCTGGAGATTGAAGGGCGTCGCTCTCCTCGCGGACGATGGCCGTCCCTGCAAGCTGGAATATGAAATCGCTTGCGATGCGTCGTGGCAAACGCGCCACGCTCACGTCTGGGGCAATGTAGGCGACACCATTGCCGATCTCACGATCGAGCGCGCGCATCAAACGGTTTGGAGAGTGAACGGCGCGATCCTCCCCGCGCTCGAGGCGTGCGTCGACATCGACTTGGGCTTCAGTCCGTCGACCAATCTGCTTCCAATTCGTCGATTGAGTCTCGCGGTTGGACAACACGCCGATGTGCGCGCTGTATGGGTGCGATTTCCAGATCTGGAAGTCGAAGTTCTGGAGCAGCGATACGCGAGAACGGGCGAGCGTTCGTACCGTTATAAGAGCGCGGGCGGCGCGTTCGTCCGGGACCTGACGATCAATGATGTCGGCTTTGTAGTCGATTATCCGGGACTTTGGCGGGAGGCGGGAAATGCTGAAGGGCGGTGACGACTGAAAGACGGTACCAGGAAGGACTGAAGGGCGGTACCGGGTACCTGATACCTGGCACCGCCTTTTATCATCCCGGTGGTTTACGC
>DASQPS010000389.1:0-3060 GCA_035643845.1 Gemmatimonadaceae bacterium
TTGATTCGCCGTGAGGCCGTAAAGCTGCTGCTGCGGAATCCAGAGGCGCGCGACGGCGTCGCTATGACCGCGCTTGCCGACGAAGACGACCGCGTCGTGTTCGTCGGCCTCACGGCCGCGCAGGAAAAATGTCCGGACGGCGCAATCGAGCTGATGCGCCAGCGTGTCGACAACGGAGACCTGGACTCGCAGCTTCGCACAATGTGCATCCGCATTATCGGACTGCAACACTCGCCTGAAATTCTGCAATGGCTGCTCGGGTTTGTCATTGCAGAGGCTCACTGGACGAGACGTCCGAAGCTGCGCCATTCCACCCCCGAGATGTTGGCCGCGCTCGGCATGATCGCTTCTGGGTGGCGTAACGACGCTGACGCTGCGCAAGCGCTCCGCCTCGCCGAGGAAAGCAAAGAAAGCGAGGTGAGGGCAAAGCTCTCTCGATCCCGCAGCACGGAGATTAAGGCGAGGAGCGAGTCGTGAGCGATCCCATTCGTTACCTGGTTTCGTTCGGCCAGGCGGTGTCGACGATGGCTCTGTATAACGAGGGGCACCCCGCGCGTGAACGGGCGGTTGACCGCTCGTACCGCTGCCTTCGAGACCTCCAGGCACACGACCCGACTCCGCGGTTCTCCTTTCTCGGGGAGGAAACCATCTACGGTGACACTCCGCTGCGCGAGCTCGGCGACTGGGAGTGGGGCACGCGCCTGGCGCACGCGGGTGTCCAGCGAATTGAGCTGGCGAACAACGTCACACGCGACGAATACGAAGAGTTTCTCGAAGAGATGATGGCGCGAATCACTCTCTCGGTGATCGATACAAGCGAATCGCGCCCAACGCGGGCGACCGGAATCAAGGTAGGCGCGCTCGGAATTCGCGGAGACTCGAAAGAGCTGCAAGAGACGCTCAACGCCGAGGCGCCACTCGCGACGATCTCTTACTCCCTCGGAGAAGAAGCGGCATCGATCGTCTCGATGCATAAAGAAGTTCAGGAGCACGGGAAGCTGCCGCTGGCCGAGGCCGAAGCCGTGGTGCGGTCATTGTCGATGGCCATGCACGGAGACCAGGAGATGATTCTTCCGCTCCTGCAACTCCGGGAATTCGACGAATACACCACGACCCATTCACTGAACGTCTCCGTGCTCACAATGGCGCTCGCGGAATTTCTCGGCCTGGCCACGCAGGATGTGCGTACGTTCGGCATTGCCGGCCTCCTTCACGACCTTGGCAAGGTCAACGTTCCCCAGGACATCCTCAACAAGCCGGGAAAACTCACCGACGACGAGCGGAAAGTGATGCAGCAGCATCCGGTTGAGGGTGCGAAGTTGATCATCGAAAGTGGACGAAGGCTGGACCTGGCTGCCGCTGTTGCGCACGAGCACCACATCATGATCAATGGTCAGGGCTACCCAACGCACCATTACCGGCGGGATTGTCACAAAGCGAGCAAGCTCGTGCACGTTTGCGATGTCTACGACGCGCTGCGAACTCGGCGCCCTTACCGTGACGCGTGGGAATCAGAGCGTGTGCTCAAGTATCTCGAAGAAAGATCGGGAACGGAATTCGAGCCGGAAGCGGCGAATGCCTTCGTGGCAATGATGCGCAAAGCGGAGGGCGGGATTCAGCTCTCGCCGCTTGCGGCCTCCGAGAACGGGAACGGCACGTCCGAAGCCCTCGTTCCGGAACAAGCAACCATGCCCGAAAAGCCACCGCAGGCGCGGTGATCGCATGACGCGATCGTGACAAAAAAATAAACGTCGGCGCCGACGCGTTTGCGTTGCTGCGTACCCTCGAAAATCGTCATTGATTTAGTAGCAAAGCAGGATCTCTCCTGGAGGGAACACATGAACAACAACAAAAAGGGATTTACCCTTATCGAGCTTCTGATCGTGGTCGTCATCATCGGCATTCTTGCCGCGATCGCGATTCCGAAGTTTGCGAACACGAAGGACAAGGCCTATGTGGCCGCGATGAAGTCAGACCTTCGTAACCTCGCTACGTATGAAGAGCAGTATGCCGCCGACAACAACGGTTCGTACTTTTCGGGCACCGCGACGAACGCCGCGGCTCTGAATGGTTTCACGCCGTCACAGAACGTGACCGTGATCGCGACTGCAGTGACTGGCCCGCCGCCTTCATGGACGGCAACAGCGAGTCATTCGCTCTCGGCGAAGCTTTGTGACTCTGGCGTCACGACAGCCGGTGTGATCACCTGCACCTAAATCAGGTGATAAGCGGTTGGAATAAAAAAGGGACGTCTCTCGACGGCCCTTTTTTATTTCCGCCCGTTCCTAGATCGGTGCTTTGGGGGTCGCTTCCGCCTCTGTGGCGAAGGCCGCAGCGCGCGGCCAGACAGCGGCTTCTCGAATAGCATTGCCGGCTGCTCTCCACCGAGCCCGGATGCAGCTAGCCACTTCTCCAGGCCTAAAGCCAGGCTGCGACGCTCAGCGCCGGCCAAAAGGCCGAACCCATCCACGAGGTCTTCCTGGATGGCCCTCGGCGCCCGGCGAAGCAGCTCGGTGCCCGCCCGAGTGAGGCGAAGCACCGACCGGCGGCCATCGCGGTCATCAGCACTCCGGCTCACCAACTGCTTCACAATCAGCTGGCCCACCACTTGGGAAACCGTACTGTGCGTCGTCATGGTCACTTCAGCGAGGTCTTTCACCGACCGGTCCGGCACGAGCGCAAGTTCTCGCAGAACGAATAGCTGCGCCGCGCTCACCCCCAGGTTCCGCTCGACGGCCTCGGCCGACGATCGCAGACCGCGCACCATTTTCCGCAGCGCGTTCAACGCGCGGGCAACATCAGCCTGCTGGTTGATGCGCGAGATCATCGGCAAAGCGTCAGTCGCTGGTCATGATGAATAGCGGCGCGCCGTCGAACTCGTAGATCGGCCGGAGCCGCTCCGTGTTGTAGTACTTCGCGACGTCCACGACTTTCTTGTCTGACGTGACGCTGCTCAAAGGCACCGTGTCGTAAAAGCCCTTGTGAATGCTGACAAGACGACCGTATTGTTTCTTCACGACGAGATCGAGGGCCAGATTCCCGAACGCCATCGGTACGATC
>DASQPS010000390.1:0-3962 GCA_035643845.1 Gemmatimonadaceae bacterium
AACGCATGACCGAGCAGAACGAAGAACGGATTTCCGGGCGGATGTGGTATGCCGAGGACCTTTACTGCGGCCATGTATTCGCCGGTGTCCCACATCTCCACGGACGGCGCGAGCGTCAAGAGGTACAGGATGAATACGAGCGCCGCCGCAATCGCGGCGGGTATGTACGAAGGCTCGTACTCGTTACGACTGGAGATAGAAGCTGTCGTTGCCATTTATCGTGGGGAGTACTGGTGGGACTTGGGTGGATGAATTTTAGTCACTCGCGATGAGTTTCGTGTCAACATCGTATCGGCCGGCGCGACAGGAGAACTTCGATAATCCTGAGTGAATCTCGCCGGAAACAGAGTGAGCCGAGTCGCGACGGCAATCGCGGGCCGGAAGTGCCAACCCCGATGCCGGTCGCGGTACGAAATGCCGGACTGCTGGTGCCCGCGGTTTGAATCGCGCTGTCTTTGCCCGCTACCGTAAAAAGAATCAGACCTCCGCTGAGCGAAACGGCCAACACCGGTCCCTGGACGGCGATCGAACCTGGCACTTTCACCATCGCGATTTCGCATCGCTCGCGCAGCTCGCGAAGAGTACGCCCAAGTTTGACGGGGCCAATGCTCTGCGGCGAGATGAGTACTCCGTCTGTCGCGCCGCACTTTTCGTCGTCCGCGTACACCGCGTCGGAATGCGAGAAAGTTTCGGGCGAGAGCGTCGCCAGCTCGTCTGCACTCCCTTCCATGGATGCGTCGGTGCGGCAAGCAATCGCGGCGAAGGCTCCTGCTACCGCAGCGATCTTTCTCAGCGTCGACATACGCGAGGGTGGTCGCAGTTCGCGCGCCGAGCACGTCCGTTCCGGAGTGTGGACGGGCCTGATTTTTCCCTCTTGTATTCGGGATATGTTCGGTATAACCTCAGGCATGGGATTCGTCGAGCTCAGGGCGCACACTGCTTTCTCTTTCGGGGATGGCAGTGTTTCACCCGAGGCGCTCGCGATCCGCGCGGCATCACTGGGTTACAGCGCGATCGGCATCACCGACACCGCTGATCTCGGTGGAATCGTTCGGTTCGCTCTCGAAGCCAGAAGCCAGGGAATCAAGCCGGTTGTTGGCGGGGAGGTTCTTGTCGACGGATGTCCAGTCGCGTTTCTGGCGCGGAGCAAAGAAGGATTCAACAATCTCGCGGCTCTCGTCACCAGGTCGCGTGTGGGAGATCTCTCGAGCTGGAAGAAAGGAGATGGAAAGACGACGCGCGGTCGACCGCGCATTGGCTGGGATCAGGTAGCGGAGCGGAGCGAGGGACTGCAGGTGTTGACCGGTCCGGCATCAGGGCCGGTCGCATCCAGTCTACGAGGCGGCGACTTCAAGGGAGCTGAGCGCGCACTCTGCCGCTGGCGCGAGGTGTTCGGCGACAGGCTCGCCGTCGAGGTGCAGCTGCATCACGCGAGCGGAAATGAATCGGCGCTCGCAGCCGCGTTGATCGAGCTGGCCGAGCGACACAAGGTGCCTTGGGTCATATGTCAGGAGCCGCGCTACATCGACAACGACAGCAGGCTCGTTCACGATGTGCTGACCGCTCTCCGTTACGACACTACTATAGATGACGCGCTCGCGCGTGGGCTGCTGCATCCCAATGGGGAGTGGCGCCTCGCATCCCCGGAAGAAATGGCCGAGCGCTGGAAAGGTCGCGAAGCGGGACTGGAAGAGAGCGAGCGAATCGCATCCGAGTGCGATTTCAGCCTTTCCTGGGTTCGGCCGCCGCTGCCGCAGTTTCCAGTTCCCGCCGGTTTTGACGACGATACTTTTTTGCGCGACCGCGTTTTTGCGGGCGCTCGGGAGCGCTGGGGCGAGCTTGACGACAAGCAGACCGCCCAGCTCGAGCACGAGCTCAAGGTCATCGGTAATCTGGGTTTCGCGGGCTTCTTCCTCGTGATGTGGGACGCGGTTCATTTCGCCAAGCAGAAGGGAATTCTTTGCCAGGGCCGCGGCAGTGCCGCCAATTCTGCCGTCGCGTACTGTCTGGCGATTACCGCTGTCGATCCGGTTCGCCACGGACTCTTGTTCGAGCGATTCCTCTCCGAGATCCGCGTCGATGGCCAGACCGAAGCGCCGGACATCGACGTCGACATCGAGCACGATCGGCGCGAGGAAGTGCTCGACTACGTCTACGACAAATACAATCGCGCCAAGGCCGCGATCACCTGCATCGTGCAGACCTATCGCGGGCCGAACGCCGTCCGCGACTCGATGCGCGCATTCGGCTATCCCGTTGAGATGGCCACCAATCTCTCCAAGAGAATTCACTGGAGCGATCCGCGAGAGGGAGCGGAGTATGTGAGAGAAACTCTGGCTCCCAAATTCGGGCTCGACGTCGACTGTCCGCGTGGAAAGGCAATGCTCGCGGCGATGGCGGCGTTCGAGGGAGTGCCGCGCCTGCGCGCGACGCACGTCGGTGGATTCGTGCTCTCGTCTGCTTTACTCGGCGACTACATGCCGGTCGAGCATACGACGATGGGCCGGACGATTCTTCAGTTCGACAAGGATGATCTCGATGCGGTGGGAGTTCCAAAGTTCGATTTTCTGGGACTGGGCGCGCTATCGCTGGTGCGTCGCGCGTTCGACATGATCGAGGTGCGCACCGGCACGCGTCCCGAGATGTACAAGCTCCCGCCCGACGACGACGCGACCTACGATCTGATCGCGCACGGCGAGACGATCGGCACTTTCCAGATCGAAAGTCGCGCCCAGATCGCGTCGCTGCACCATACCAAGCCAGATCGCCTGTACGACATCGTGGTGCAGGTCGCGCTCATTCGTCCGGGCCCGATTCAAGCGCGCTTCGTTCATCCATACACCGCTCGTCGGCGCGGACTCGAGCCCGTGACCTACGCTCATCCTGATCTGGAACCGATTCTCAAGCGAACCCAGGGTATTCCGATTTTTCAGGAACAAGCCATGGCGATCGCCATGAAGCTTGGTGGCTACTCGGCGGCGCAGGCCGACGAGCTGCGGCGCACGATGGGGCACATTCGAAAAATCGAGAAGCTGCACCGCGTGCTCGAGCAGCTGCGCGCGCGGATGGTCGAGCGCGGAGTCGAAGAAGCAGTCGCAGCTCAGATCGCGGAAGATCTCAAGAGCTTTGCCAACTATGGATTTCCGGAATCGCACGCCTGGAGTTTCGCGCTCATCGCGTACGCGACCGGATATCTCAAGGCGCATTACACGGCGGAGTTCTACGCCGGATTGTTGAATTCGTGGCCTATGGGATTCTATCCACCATCGACCTTGATTCACGACGCGAGGAGGCACGGGCTCAAGGTTCTTCCGCCATGCATGCGCGAGGGAGATTGGGAATGCACCACCGCGCCAACCGAGAATCCGGACAAGCCGGCGCTTCGCATCGGTTGGCGGCACATTCGTGGGCTCGGAGAAAAATCTCTGGAAGCGCTCAAGGCGGCGCGGGGCTGGGATAGGTTCACATCGATCGATGATGTGATACAAAGAGCAAAGCTCCAGCGCGCCGATGCGCTGCAGCTCGCGCGCGCGGGAGCTTTCGGATTTTGGGAACCCGATCGCCGCCGCGCGGCGTGGGTCGCGATGCGCGCGGTGGGGGACAGTCTGCCTCTCGCGCCCGCGCGTCAGACCGCCTACAACCCGCGTGCGCTCACTCGTGACGAGCTGATTTTCCTCGACTACTTCTCGGTCGGCATCAGCGTCAGCGGACACCCGATGGAGCATCTACGCGAGAAGCTGCGCGCCGCAGGAGCGCTCGACTCGAAGGAGCTCGAGCAGCTCGAGGGCGGAGAATCAATCGTGACGGCTGGACTCGTCACCATTCGCCAGCAGCCGCAGAGTGCCAATGGCACCGTGTTTCTCCTGATGGAAGACGAGTTCGGCTTCATCAACGTGATCGTCTCGAAGAAGCTGGTCGAGAAGTATTCGGACGTCGTGAGGTTTTCGACGTTCGTGGTGGTG
>DASQPS010000391.1:0-8660 GCA_035643845.1 Gemmatimonadaceae bacterium
ATACTGCTTTTATTATCAAACCCTGCACGAGCAGCCGCAACACCACGCCTGGGTAAAGTACTTGCACAGTGCGGCGCCATGACTCGCTTCCTCGGCGCCCATACCATCGATAACGGCGGCATCCACATGGCCGCCCTGCGCGCTGGCAAAGCCGGCATGACTGCGCTCCAGATTTTCACCGCCATTCCTCGCTTCTACGGCGACAAGTCGACAATCAAACCCGAGCGTGTGACTCGGTTCAAGACAGCCCTGGCGAAAACAAAAATCAAGCCGGCGAATGTCGTCGTGCACGCGGCCTATGTTCTGAGCGTCGCCACGCCAGAAGACGACAAATGGGTGCGCGCGAGTGCCGGTCTCACCAAGGAGCTCGAACGGTCGAGTGCGCTCGGTGTCGGCTCTGTCTGCTTCCATCCGGGCTCAGCAGGAGCGAGCGATCGCGGCGACTCCGCCAAGAGAATCGCGAAGGCAATCAGCGTCGCCATCAAAACCATCGAGTCGGAGACGCGCCTCCTCGTCGAGAATACCGCGGGAGCAGGGAAGACCATGGGCAAGACCGCCGAGGAGATCGCGCAGATTCTCTCGGCGGTTCCGAAGCCGCTCAGAGCGAGAACCGGCTATGGACTCGACACCTGTCACCTCTTTGCCTCCGGCTACGACATCACCGCGTCGAGAGCCGCTCTCACCGCTGTACTCGACGAATTCGAGGAGGCGACAGGAGAGCCGCCTTCCTTTTTCCATCTGAATGACAGTGAGAACGAGCTCGGTTCGAACAAGGATCGACACGTTCTCATAGGGGAAGGACGCATTGGGAACGCGCCTTTTGAGTGGCTGATGCAGGACCGCCGCAGCAGCGGCATCCCTTTGATACTCGAGACTCCGCAGCAGAATTACGAGGTAGCGGAGGACGACGACTCACCGGACCCGTACGATGTCAGGATGATGAAATTGCTGGAAGGATGGATACGGGCGTGAGAGCGACCGGGCCCGCGCCACTCAAAAAAATCGCGTTTTCCCTCTGGAAAACCGCGTTTCTCATAGGGAAAAGCTTTGATTTCCCTATTGCTTTCGCCCTACGGCGATATAGTTTGCTCCGCTGACGGGAGGCATTCCACTCTGTAGCAACCTGCATCCGATCACCAAACCAGGAGACAAGATGGCAGCAAAAAAGAAGAGCAAAGGAAGGAAAAAGTCCTCGTCCCGGAAGTCTTCGGCCAGAAAGTCATCTAGAAAAGCCGCGAGGAAAGGCGGTCGGAAGAGCAGCCGCCGGAAATCATCCTCGGGTAAAAAGCGCACGCCGAACGCGGCTTTCATGAAACCGATGCAGCCAAGTGGCGAGCTCGCGAACGTAGTTGGCAGCTCACCAATGCCGCGCACGGAAGTCACCAAGAAACTGTGGGGCTACATCAAGCGTAAAGGCCTACAGGATTCCAAGAATCGCCGCATGATCAACGCTGACGAGAACCTCCGTCCAATCTTCGGGCGCGGTCAGGTCTCCATGTTCGAGATGACCCGCCTCGTCAACAAACACCTCAGGAACACCTAAGCTCCTTGGCAACTCCGTCAAACGCGGGGCGCGCTCAAAAGGCGCGCCCCGTTTCGCAACAGTCCCGACTGGCAAATCTCTGGGAAAATTTCAAATCGATCCTCGGCGCGCTGGCGATCTTTCTCCTGCTGCGCGCGTTCATCGTCGAAGCGTATCGCATCCCCTCGGGCAGTATGATCCCGACGCTTCTCGTCGGCGACTGGTTGTTCGTCAACAAAGCGATCTTCGGCGCCCACATCCCGTTCACCAATTCGAGCCTTCCCGCCTTCAGGGATCCGCGCCGCGGCGACGTCGTCGTGTTCGTCTCTCCCTATCAGGCGGACGAAGTCGCACTCGGCAACGATCCCACTCCAACACTCGTCAAGCGGCTCGTTGGAACTCCTGGCGACACGCTCTACATGCGCAACGGGATGCTGTATCTGAATGGCATCGCTCAGCGCCAGGGATACGGTATAAACCCGCAGGTCGATCCAGCAGTCGCCAATTCCGTCGATCCGGATTTCGACTGGCAAAAGAAAGTGGCGCTCAAATCATCGCGATTCAGCGCTGCCCCCGTGCAGCCGACGCACGATAACTGGGGTCCGATCGTCGTCCCGCCGCACAGACTTTTCATGATGGGCGACAGCCGCTACAACTCCAAGGACAGCCGATACTGGGGATTCGTCCCGCGCGAAAACGTCCGCGGCAAGCCTCTGTTCGTGTACTACTCCTACAACGCCGATGACAGCGATCGTCCGCTCCCGATGATCACCGACATCCGCTGGAGTAGAATCGGGCACTGGATCAGGTAGCTGCTGAGCTAGTTACTCTCGGCGCATGTCCAGCGTCGAATCGGATGATAAGTCCCGTTTCTCTCTGAACGCGACACGAAAATCCATGGACGCTATGCGTGTGGGAGCTACATTGAAGCGCGTGACGAACAAGTCCGCGGAGCATCGCCACCGTCCCTTCAAGCCCAGTGAATGGGATTTCGAAGAGCCCGCGGCCTTCGCGAGGATCGCGCGATCGCCGGTCGAGCTCGCACTCCTGACGGGCGTGGTCATGCGTCTCTTTCGCGCTGTCATTCTCACCCACGGCGCTGCGACCAGCTCATACCTCGGCGCAGCCCTCGTACTCGGAACGCTATTTCTGCTGGGAATGGCGACGCTTCACCTCGGACGATTCCCGGTGCGAGAATGGCCGTGGCGCGCGCCGCTGTTCGCGATATTCGAGACTGCTGGAGAGATGCTCGTGAGCCTCGCGCTCATCGCACTGCACCGTGAGCCGTGGGGTACGGCGCGAGCAGAATTCACCGACTGGCAGCCGATGGCCACGGGCGTCCTTTTTTGGCGAGTTCTCGGCGTTAGCGTTTGGGCACTTCTCCTGGGCACCACCGTGTCGTTCATTCGCGGGCGAGTGCTCAAAGACACGGGAAGAGAAGTAGATCCAAGTACGCTGCCCGATGGCCAACCATTCATCGAGCGGAGACAGCGGGACGAGCTCTAGCTTTGCCGTCCCGATGGCTTACGCCGTGGTGGTCTCCTCGCAGTACTTGTCAAATGCTCCAACCAGGTCCTTCGCGATGTCGTCCGCGGTGCGGCCTTCGATCTGGTGGCGCTCGAGCATGAACACCAGCCGCCCATCCTTGAGCAGCGCGATCTGCGGGGAGCTCGGGGCGTAACCGGTGAAGTAACTGCGCGCCCTCTGAACGGCGTCGACATCCTGACCAGCGAACACCGTGGTCAGCGTGTCCGGTCGCGTATCGTGCTGAATCGCCTTCGCGACGGCTGGTCTCGCATTTCGCGCCGCACAGCCGCAAACAGAATTGACGACAACGAGCGTCGTGCCCTGCGCTCCGCGCAGCTTGGCGTCGACTTCCTGTGGGGTGCGCATCTCTTCAACGCCGAGCTGGGTGAGCTCCTGGCGCATGGGGGTTACGAATCTTTCGTCGTACATCTTTCTGGCCTCTCTTGATCGAATGACGATGAGTCAGAAAGATAATACGGGGGCGGAGCCGACGAGCCGTTCCAAGGGCGCAGACTGGATTAACAGAACGGGATCCGAGATGTCAGCGGCGCAGAAGTTCGTTGCTAGGTAACGACCGTTAGACCGATCATTACGCCGAGAAGACAGGCGCAGTGTCCGTGCTTTCAATGCGATGGTACCGGTCCCGACGTTGGCAACTAAAACCTACAATCTGCAAAGCTGCCATCTCGGATCCCGTTCTCTGCAGTTGCAGTTCTCCATTGCGGTTGCAGTTCTCACCGGGCGTACGACACCCACCTGGCCATCTCCTTCATCGTGGGTCGCTTGCCGTACATAAGAAGCCCAACGCGATAAATCCTCGAGGCCAGCCAGAGCGCGAGTAGACAACCGATCGCCAGAAAGCCCAAACTCGCGGCGAGCTCGAGAGGCGGAACGCCCGTCACCGCCATCCGGATGGGCATGATGATCGGCGACGAAAACGGCACCATCGAGAGCACCTGTGCAGTCGTTCCCGTCGGATTCAGAAGCACGGGCTGAATGAACACCGCCGTGCTAACGATCATGATCATCAACGGGCTCGCCGCCTGCCGCGCTTCTGATTCGCTGTTCACTGAAGATCCAACGGCGGCGTAGAGCGACGAATAGAAAATGAATCCCAGCAGGAAGAACAGCAGGAAGATGATCCCGGCCCCGAGTGAAATTGCCGGCAGCGAGAAGTTCACCGTCGGAGCACCGAACTTCGCCATGATCGGCGCCCGCAGCTTGAGCAGGATATAAGTCGTCACGATCCAGATTATCTGCTGGGTGAGACCAACAGCGCCGACGCCGAGGACTTTGCCGGCGAGCAGCGTGTCGGTAGGCACACTGGACATCACCACCTCCGCCACCCGCGTTGTCTTCTCCTCCAGCACGCCACTCATGATCGTCTGTCCGTAAATCACGATCGACATGTAGAGCAGGAATCCGATGGCAAAGCCGAACAGCACGCTTGCCATGCCCGAGCCCGCGCGCCCTTTCTCGGTTATTCTCTCGGCGCTGAAATCGAGCGGAATGAAGGTGATTTCCTTCATTTTCGCGTTGTCGAGTCCGACTTTCTCGAGACGCGATGCGAGGATGGTCTCGCGAATCGCGCTCTTGATGCGCTCCATGTCTGCAATGGAAGTCGCGTTGCGGCCAGCGTACCGCGCAGCCTCTCCGGCGAGCGTTTGCTGATCGACAACGACGTACCCTGTCTTGTCCTTCTGCATTACCTGATGCACAGCGACACTTTCCGCTTTCGTCAGCTCGCTCGGCGTCACGGCAGTAACAGTCGGCATTTGCGAGGCGTTGGTGCTGTCGCCGGCGATGTTGATCGCGAGGCGGTGTCCGAAGTTCGTCCCCGTCGCGTCGAGGATCGTCGTGTTGTAAATGTCGCTCGTCGCCTTGCTACGCGATGCGAGCCACGCCGGCACGATGATGATCGCGCTGAAGAAAATCGGGCCGAAGAACGTCGCGATCAGAAACCATTTCGATCGCACCCGCTCGAGGTACTCGCGCTTGATGATCGCCCAGAGCTTAGCCATTGCCAGTCATTCCCTCTTCAATGCCACTCGCACCGACTTTCTCGAGGAAGATCTGGTGGAGTGAAGGTTGGATCATCTCGAACCGCTGCACCGACGCGCCGGACTCGACGATGCGTCGCAGCAAGGCCTGTGGGTCGGCACCGGGCGCCATCTCGATCTCGAAGAAGCGGTTGGAATCGTCCGCGCGCCTTACGAGCGAGTGATCACGGAGGATTGCGCCGACGCCTTGAGTCGCATCTCCCTCGATTGCAAGGGCGATGTTTCGCTGCCCGTGCTCTTCCTTCACGTCCGTAACCGCTCCGTCGAGCACCTTCTCGCCGCGCGCTATGATGCACACCGAATCACAGAGACGCTCGGCGTTGTCCATCAAGTGGGTGCTGAAAATGACTGTCTTGCCGCGTTTCTTCAGCTCGACGACCGTATCCTTGAGGGCTTGCGCGTTGATCGGATCGAGACCGCTGAACGGCTCGTCGAGTATCACCAGATCCGGATCGTGCAGCAGAGTGCCGATGAACTGCACCTTCTGCTGCATCCCGCGCGAAAGCTCGTCGATCTTCGAGAGTCCCCAGTCTTTTTCTGGCGTCTTGAGCGAAAGGCGCTCGAGCCATTCGTCGATGCGCGCCTCCGCTTCACTTCCTTTTACTCCCTTCAGCTCCGCGAGAAATTTCAGAACCCGACGCACCTGCATCTTGCGATACAGCCCGCGTTCTTCAGGGAGGTAGCCGAGGCGTTCGGTTATCTTCGCATCGCTCGACGGCCGGCCGAAGATGTGAATCGTGCCCGAATCCGGAGCGATAATGTTGAGGATCATCCGGATCGTCGTGGTTTTTCCAGCGCCGTTCGGGCCGAGCAGTCCGTAAACGCTTCCGCGTGGAATCCGGAGCGTCAGGTCGCGCACCGCGGTGTGCTCGGCGTAGCGTTTGGTGACGTTGACTATGTCGATTGCGTATTCGGTCATGTAGCTTGGCAGCGAGGGATCTGGCGGGAACAAAATATAGCGCAAGCGAATGTCCCTTTCAGAAACTTTCATTCTGGCAGTTCTGTTTCTCGCTGCCGCCGCGCTCTACGCGTCGGTGGGCCACGCGGGCGCATCCGCGTATCTGGCGGTGATGGGACTGTTCGGTTTTGCTCCGGTCGTGATGAAGCCGACCGCTCTCGCGCTGAATATCCTGGTTGCAATCCTTGCAACAGTAAAGTTCTACCGGGCTGGACTTTTTTCGTGGTCGCTTTTCTGGCCGTTCGCGGTCGTGTCCGTTCCCGCCGCTTTCCTGGGTGGCGCGATGATGCTTCCGGCGCACTGGTACAAAGTGTTCGTCGGGGTGGTGCTCCTTTACGCCGCGGTCTGGATGTTCCGTTCGTCACGCAGATCGGTGTCAACCACCATTCCGAAGCCACCACCACTGGTCGTGGCACTCGTGACTGGAGCAGGACTTGGCTTTCTGTCCGGATTGACAGGCGTAGGCGGCGGAATCTTTCTGAGTCCGCTCTTGCTCTACATGGGTTGGGCGGAGACGCGCGCGACATCCGCAGTCGCCGCGCCGTTCATACTCGTGAACTCCATTGCAGGTCTGCTGGGAAATTTCTCGAGCGTGCAACGGCTTCCGGCGAACATTCCGATCTGGGGCGCCGCGGTTCTCCTCGGCGGTTGGATCGGCGCGACTTACGGAAGTCGCCGCGCTCCAGCGCCGGTGCTCCGACAACTGCTCTCTCTCGTGCTGCTACTTGCGAGCGTGAAGCTGGTGCTCGGCCGCTAGAAATGAAGATTGTTACTCGTTCAGCGATCTGACCCACGCGGTCAACTTCGAGAGGAGGTCCCATTGCGATACAGACTCACGCGGCTTGGCGTCCACCAGACGGCGCTCATCGCCGCGATCCTTTACTTCATTCTCGCGTTGATATTTACTCCGCTCGTGTACGTGGCGGCGCGGCACGCAGCAAACGGAGGATTCCCTCCAATCGTGATGCTGATCGCGCCAGTCTGCTACGCCATCTTCGGTTACATATTCGCCGCGATCGCCTGCTTGCTCTACAACTTCGTCGCGTCATGGGCAGGCGGCATTGCTCTCACGCTGGAGACCGAAGAATCTGTGGGTTGAGAGTCTGACGCTCTACCACTTCCTGTCGACCGACAGCAGATCGAGCGGATTCACTGTAATCGCCCCGTAACGCGCCGCCCAATGCAGGTGCGGGCCGGTCACACGCCCCGTAGCGCCGACCAGCCCGATTATCTGGCCGCGCGCGACAGTGTCGCCCGCCGATACCAGTGGTTTGCTCATATGGAAATACGCTGTGACTACGCCGCCCCCGTGATCGACATACACGACGTTCCCGGCGAGAAAGAAATTGTCGACGAGCGCAACCACGCCGCGATTCGCAGCGCGGATCGGTTCGCCGACAGCCCCGCGAAAATCGACGCCCAGGTGACGAGTGGTCAACCGGCCGTTGAAGAGACGACCCGATCCGAACTCACTCGTGATGACAGACGCGCGCGGACGGATGAAAGGCGCCGTCCACATAGGCGGTGAGTCGTGCGCATGGCGCCCGATTTCGCGCGCACGCGCATTCTCTTTCGCTATTCGCGCGGTCGTAGCTGCGTCGAGTGGACGCGTGAAAGTGGTGTCCACAGCAAGAGGTTGCGCAACGGGTGGCGGCAGCTTGGGAAGCGTCACTCGCGCTCGAACCGTCTCTGTTTTTCCCGACGCTCGCCTGACCTCGGCGGTCGCGACCATGGTACCTTCGGTATCGACTGGAATTCCGCCGATCGCATGCCACTTGCCCGGCCCCACCGCGATGAAATGAAGAGGCTCGCCTGCCATCGACCCGCGAATGGAGACGATGCGATCCACCGCGGGCGCGGTGAGTGTGAGTTTCACCACCGCGCCCGGCTCTGGTCGCGCAGGAGCGATGGCAAGACGCGCGGCTTGTGCGGCAAGCTCCCCACTCGAGATGCACGAGAATACAAGAAACGCCGCTGTATGAAATTTCACGAGGTACCCAGGTTTCGAGAATGTTGGGAAGGCGTAATGTATGCTTACCCTGCAGCGATCTGCTGGATTCATCCACTCTCCGTCCCGAACTTGTTTACAACATCGATTGTCTAATGCTTCAATGCACTTCGGAGAAACCATGACTCGCAGCATTGCCGTCTTTGCGTTCAGTCTCGTTGCTCTCGAACCGGCTCTCGGACAACAGCTGAGACAGTCGGCACCGATAACTGATATCAGCTACGAGATCACGGCGGATTCAACCGCTGTCGGCAAGAGGGAGCTCGGAGTCACAATGAATTTCCACGTCGCCAGCGCCGCTCCGGTGGTTCTCGCGCTGCCGGCGTGGTCACCCGGTCATTACACGCTGCTCTGGTTTGCTCGGCGTGTTTCCGATTTCTCCGCCCAGGGCAACGGAGCTCCTCTCGATTGGCGCAAGCTGGATTACCAGACGTGGGAGATCAGACCCCGCGCTGCTGGAACGGTAAGAGTGTCTTTCCAATATCTGGCGAACGCTGTCGACCGTGCTGTCGCGTGGACTTCGCCAAATTTTGCTTTCTTCAACGGCACGAACGTTTTTCTGTATCCCGTTGGACGCGGATTTTC
>DASQPS010000392.1:0-17368 GCA_035643845.1 Gemmatimonadaceae bacterium
GCGGCGTCGGTGGCCGCGCGGCTTGGCCCGCGATCGAGTCGCATGGCGAGGAGAATCGCCGCGAGAAATGGGACGGCGATGATGGCGCGGCGAACGGCGGGGCGGGGTCGAGCGGGCATTAGTAGAGTATACCCCTTAGCCGACAGCCTGGATGAAAGCACGGTTGGCTGTCACGGCCGCGATGTCTTCCTCGTCACGATTCGAGTGTCGTACTCGCGGAGGTAGCGTTGGTGCGCGGAGTCAGTCGGATACGCATCTGCTGGCCGATACGGGTACGCCTGCACTCCGTGGAAGGGCAGCGGCTCTACCGTCGTGCCGAACGCGGTGTTCAAGTCGGAGTCCTTGATCCAACCGTCGGTATAGAGCAAAAAGTCGCGTTTCCAACCCGGAGGTAGCCTGCGTGCCGAGGTCGCGTCGAACTGTATCGTCGCTTCGTCACCAGGCCCCATGATGACGTACATGTCGTCAGGTTGCTCGAGCAGCGGCAGCACGTCACCGAACCGAGTGAAGGCGCCGTCGATTGGCCTCCATGGCGATTCCTTCGTCACGTCATCGTACGCGAACCAATAAGGTCCATAGCGGCCACCCTTGCGGTACATCCGCGAAAATCCGCGGAAATGCAGGTCAGCTGCAACGGGTGCAAGCGACGTGGTTTTGACGGGACTATCGTCGAGCGTTCGGGACACGAACGCCTGGTCCCAGTAGATCTGCATGTTGGTGCGAATACGCACGTGATGATCCGCCGTCGGGAATTTTCCGGCGAGATCGACGATGAGTGTCTTGTCCTTGCCCGACGGGAATCCGATGTTGGGGATTGCAGTGCGCCACCCGCCTTTCGCATCCCGCACCTCGAGCGAAGGCGAAGCGACCTTGATGGAAGACTGTTGCGAGAGCGCGACGTTGATGCTCGCATCGGTTGGATAGATCCAGCCGCGAAGGAAGAGGAAAGTGCCCGCCTGTCCGGCTTCTGCGCCGAGATCGAGAACGAGATCGTGCGGCTCGACGACGCCCTGGTAACGGGTCGGAGTAAAATTCGAGACGTAGATGTCGTCGCTCTCGCGCAGCGCCGCCGAAACATCGGTGCCGTGTTCATCGATAGCAGACCGGACCGGGTAGCGTGTCGCGACCTGGAACAGGTGCAGCTTGACCGGCCCGGGCGGAACGAAGCGCTCGTCGACGAAGACATCGACCGAATCAGGATGGTCGACTGCAACAAGCTTCACTTCGTCGGCGTAGGCAGTTTCCCAAAGCTCCTCGGTGAGCTGGAGCACGTAACGACCGTCGCGCGGTGCGAGCGCCTCTCCGGGAATGCGAAGATATTCCTGCGACGCGCCCGCCGGAGCGAACGCGCTTGTGCCACCCATCAGTCCCATCGGCATGCCGAGCGCGCTCCGCCACATCGCATCCGTCACGAATCGGAAGCGTTTGCCATCCCAGGTGTACGCGAGCGCGCACGAGCCTTTGAGCATCTCGCGCTCGACTACGTCCTGATCCGATCCCGGGAAATAGATGGTCTGCGGAACGCCGTTCGGCCACTCGATCCTGACCACGTCCGCCTTCAGGTGTGAACCCAGCCCGAAGTGCGTCACTCGCCCCGTCGCTACGCGGGTCTGATAGATCTCGCCGGACCTGAGCTCGACTCTCGAGCCGATTCCGAAAGCGTTGTTCTTCCCGCTGCCGTCGCGGAGTCCTTTGAGCTCCACGTTCACGGCGAGATTGCTGTTGCCGCCTTCATTGCGGAGAAGACGCGGGGCGCCCGTGGAATCAGCGACGAAAACGTCTTCGTCGCCATCCTCGTCGACGTCGGAAACGGCAATCGCTTGCGCCCCGCCAGATCGAAGAGGCGCTGGAATGACGGTCGAACGATCGATGAATTTGCCGGTGCCGTCGTTGCGGAACAGGAAAACGCCGCGCGCCGTTTTACTGGTCCCGGCGGGCGTCGCTGTCACCAGGAGATCGAGCCAGCCGTCGTTGTCGTAGTCGAGAAAAGTTGCTGCTGTCGCCGAAACGGATCCAAGCGCGCCGAGCGTCGCGTTCGAGCGGCTGTCTTGCGCAAAGGTGCCGTCACCTTTGTTGAGCCAGAGCGTCGAGCCGCTGCCGTTCGCACCCGCCACGAACAGATCGACGTAGCCATCGTTATTGTAATCGCCTGCTGCTACTGCTCCGGAGCTCGTACCCGTGATGCCACTCGCCGATGTCACGTCGCTGAACCGCTGCGCTCCGCCATTGTGAAAAAGCGAACCGCCGCTGTGCGCATTGCTGATGAAGACGTCCGTTCTTCCGTCGCCATCGAAATCGGCGAACACCGCGTCACGCTCGTCGCCGCTTCCGCTGAGGCCGTAAGCCGCCGTCACATCGGTGAAGGTTCCGTCAAGATTGTTGCGATAAACTGTGCGCGGGCCGTTGCCGATCATGAGGATGTCGAGGTCGCCGTCGTGGTCGAGATCTGCGAAGATCGCTTTGCGCGCGCCTTTGATATTCGCGATTCCCGCTTTAGCGCTCACGTCGGTGAAAGTGCCATCGCCCTTGTTGCGGAAAAGCCGGCCGTGCCCATCGCCGCCAATTGTGAAGAGATCGAGCCAGCCGTCGTTATCGTAATCCGCGAAGGCTGCGAACGTTGCGCCTTGAGGAAGCGAGATTCCTGACCGGCCGGTCGCGTCGCGCGCGAATCCCGCCTGAATGCGATAGAGGTGCACCGCCGGTTTCCGAACAGCGGGCGACCACGTCGACACGAACAGATCATCGGTTCCATCGCCGTCGACATCTCCGGTGGCGAGCGTTGAAGTCCCGCTCTCCCCACCTCCGAGACCGGCGTCGGTCGTGGCGTCGGTGAATTTTGCCAGATCGACCGTCGCGCGCTCGCGCACACCGCGCAGAGTGATGAAAGATTTTGGCGCGAAGGTGAGAATCGCTCGTCCGGGGATCGGACCATCGGTCCACTTTACGGCTTCGAGCGACGCCTGGTACGGCGCCGTGACTTCGACCAGCGAGTTGAGCCGGTCGAGGGTTGTGCGTGCTTGCGGGAGCTTTCCCGCGCGCAGAATCTCGATCGCGCTGTCGAGATACGCGCGCGCCTCTTTCGGAAGCTCTGGCGGAATTCTTCTCACTTCCTCGAGCTGCTGGACCGCGCTGTCAGCTTCGCCGCGTCGCACGAACACGTCGATGAGGTCCAGTCGCGCGACGAGATTCGCAGGCGCCACCGCGAGCACGTCACGCAGACGAGCCTCGTACCTCTTCGCTGATACGCTATCTCCCGCCGACGAATCCAGCTCGGCGAGCGCATACAGCACATGCGCGTTCCCCGTGGTGTCGCGACGCAGCTTCTCCAGCATCGATCGCGCATCCGTCGGCCGGCCGGTAAGCGAATAGAGCCGCGCGAGCGCAAGACCAATTTCCGTGCTGCCTGGGTCGAGCTCTCGCGCGCGCAGCAGCTGCTTCTCCGCCTCGGGGTAGCGACCCGCCTGAAGGTAAGTAAGACCAAGATCGGCGTATCCGAGTGGATCGTTGGGCGCGAGGTCCGTGAGCTTCTTGAATTCGCCTTCTGCCTCAGGAAGCTGATTTCGCTGGAGATAACTGAGGCCCAGCATACGCGCGGTGTAGAGGTCCTCGACCGACGCGGGCTTCTCACGGCATCCGCTCGATCCGACAGCCAGGACCGCACACGCCCAAAAAACACAGCTTCGCCGGTTTATGCGGAGCCTGCAGACCTGCGAGCGGACTGAAATCGTACTACTGAGAGGGGAGGAAACTAAGATTGCCGTCCTGGAAAAAAAACGAGGTCGCCTGTGGAAACTGAGTTTGTGCTCCTGGGAGACTGAAATTGCAGTCCGATAACAGGGGATGCAATGAATGAGTCGCTACAGTCGAGGACCGAGGACGCGGACTAACGGCATCGACGATTGCGGACTGATTGAGGATCGAGGACTCGGACTCACAGCGGACCGAGAACTCACAGCGTGCGAGGAGAGAAATGTCCGTGGCGTATTGAACTGCTCTGCTGCCCGCTACCCGCTCGACCCTAATCGCTAAGCGCTGCGAACGCGGGACAGTTCTACTGGCGTACGGGCGAGAGCAGTTGCCTGTGCCCTACGCCACCGGAACTGTCAAGACATTTGCCCAAAGCACGCACCTTCTAACCTGACAGCCCGCACCAATGAGTGAGAGCGGTTGCGGTTAGCAGTTAGTCCTCAGTCCGCGGTTAGTCCTCGTCCTCGATCCTCAATCAGTCCGCAATCGTCGATGCCGTTAGTCCGCGTCCTCGGTCCTCGCCTCGCGCCTACGAGACGGATCCTCCGATCATACGTATTCCGCCTGTGCCCGTTCCTCTCCACATTCGAGGCTCAAACACCACAAGGAATCATGCGCGCGCCAGCGATTGCGGTACTCAGCATTGCCACCATCGGACTCGGCTGCACGTCCTCGCGGCCCGAGTCCCCACAACTCAATCCTGCCGGCCAAATGCGTGTGGTTGGGTATCTCGCCTCCTGGGGCGTGGCGTCGAAGGGAACGCGCATCGCCGATTTACCCGCGCGCGATCTCACCCACATCTTCTACGCGTTCGGCAACGTCGAGGAAGATGGAAATGCCGGAGTCGACAATCCCGGCACGAACTTCGAGGAGCTCGCCCAACTCAAATCGCGGAACCCTCACCTCAAGCTGTCCATGTCGATCGGCGGTTGGGGCGGGTCCGGGCGATTCTCTAACATCGCGCTCACCGACTCGACCCGCCGGAAATTCGTCGAGTCGGCGATCGATCTCTACATCCGCCAGCGCCCGGGACTCTTCGACGGGATCGACATCGACTGGGAATTTCCCGTGGCCGGCGGAATGGCTGGGAACGCCGAGCGCCCGGTGGACAAGGAAAATTTCACGCTTCTTCTCGCGGAGCTGAGGCGCGAGTTAGACACTCAGGGCGCGAAGGACGGCCGGCACTACGAGCTGACGATCGCGGCATCTGCTCGGCCCCAGGAAATGGCGAACGTCGAGATCGCGCGCATCGAACCGTTGCTCGACTTCATCAACGTGATGACGTACGACTATCACTCTGCGCCCGGGACGACGAACTTCAACGCGCCTCTTTACGCGGCGAACGGTGATCCGACCCCGAAGCTCAATATCGATGTGACGATGCGCGCATTTCTCGAGGCCGGCGTACCTGCTGCGAAACTGCTCCTCGGCATTCCGTTTTACGGCCATGGTTACGGAAGCGTGCCGAACGTCGACAACGGGCTCTTCCAGCGCGGAACGGCAACGCCAGCCGATTGGAAGAGCGGGGACGGTGATTGGCGAGTGTTGTCGCGAACGCGTCTTGTCGATCCGCGATACGTAAGACACTGGGAGCCCAGCGCGAACGTCCCATGGCTGTACGATTCCACGAGTGGAACGTGGGTAAGCTATGACGACCCGCAGTCGGTAGCCGCGAAAGTGCGCTACGTACGCGAGAACCGTTTGGGCGGAGTGGTCATCTGGGAGTTGGGCGGCGACGACGGCAGGCTGATGCGCGCCATTGTGGGGAGGTAGACGGAAGGGAAACTGCAGGCGGTACCAGGTACCAGGTACCGGGTACCGCCGTTCATGTCTGAATATCGCTTTCGAGTTTCCGGCTATACTTCCCCGATGCCCGTCCACCCGACTCCGTCTCTCTCTGCACGGCTCAAGGCGAGACCGGAAGATCTCCCGCTCCACGAAGATGTCCGTTGGTTGGCCGCCGCCCTCGGTCGCGTCATTCAGCGACTGGAGGGCCAGGAAGCTTTTGAAATCGTCGAAGAGCTTCGCGTCGCGACCAGAGCGCGCCGACACGGAGAAAAAGGCGCGCCCTCTCTTGAAGATCTTCTTAAGAAAATAGGAAATCTCCCGATCGAGCAGTGCGCCATGGCGGCGCGTGCGTTCACGCTCTTTTTTCTTCTCATCAACACGGCCGAGCAAACGCACCGGGTGCGCCGACGCAACGCCTATTTTGGAAAGGGAGTGAGTGCACCGCAGCCGGCGTCGGTGCGCTGGTCGATGCGCCGTCTCCGCGAGATGGGGCGCAGTGCGGAGGAGGTCGAACGCGCGATGCTCGCGCTCGATGTGCGTCCTGTTCTAACGGCCCACCCTACGGAGTCGACACGTCGCACCCTCCTCGGCCTTCAGGCGCGCGTGGCCGACAAGCTGCTTGCTCACGAGCGCGCGTCGGCCGACGAGGCAAGACTCCTCGAGCAGGAGCTCGAGGGCGAGGTCGAGCTTCTCTGGTTGACGAGCGAGGTTCGCCAGGATCGGCCCTCGGTTCTTGATGAAGTAAGCTCCGCCCTCTGGTATCTGGAGACGCGCCTCCTCGACGCGGGAGATCACGTTCATTCAGCACTCGCGATCTCCTTCGAGGAGGAATTCGGGAGATCGGCCGATGCGTTTCGACTCGCAGTTCCACTTCGGTGGGGCACTTGGGTGGGTGGGGATCGCGACGGGAATCCGTACGTGACGCCCGACATCACCATCGCCACCGCTCGACGCGCGAGTCATGTCATACTCGGCCGATACGAGGAAACCCTGGACGACCTCGTGCGGCGGCTTTCGCTGTCCGTGGAGTTTGCGCCGCGAACACAGGCGCTGGCGAGCTCTATCGAAAGGGATCGTGAGCTGCTTCCGAGCGTGTGGAAGACGAACCGAAAAAGAAACGCCGACGAGCCGCTCCGCCTCAAACTGAGCTTCATGGCGGCGCGAATCGATGCGACGCGGCGACTGGTGGCGTCGCGCGACGCGGGTCGCGAGCGTCAGGAGCCCGCCGCCTACTCCGATGTGCGCGCATTCGACGCCGATCTGATGATCGTGCGCGAGTATCTCGCCGGTGCAGGCGCAGCCGAAACGTGTCGCACCACACTCGATCCATTTATCGCCAGCGTTCGCGCGAACGGATTCCACGGTTTCATGATGGACGTGCGCGATCACTCCGAGGTGCACGCCGCCGCCGTCGATGAAATCATGAACGTAGCTGGTTTCTCCGAAGACGACGGTGATGCTCTCAGGCGAGTTTTGCTGGGCAAGCGTCCGCTTGGAAAGATCGGCGGACGCGTCTCCGAGGAAACGCAACAGGTCCTCGACACCTTCGGCGCAATCGCCACGATTCAAGCCGAGGCGGGCGAGGCGGCCGCATCGACCTACATAGTCTCGATGACGCACTCGCCCGACGATCTCTTGCGTGTGCTCCTTCTCGCAACAGAAGCCGGGCTCGTCGATCTTGCCGTCGAGTATCCCGTCTCGCACCTCGATGTCGTGCCGCTCTTCGAGACGCTCGACGACCTCGATCATGCCACGTTCGTAATGGGCGCCTTGCTCGACGATCCCGCCTACATTCGCCAGCTCGATGCGCGCGGAAGAAAGCAGGAAGTGATGATCGGCTACTCCGATTCGGGAAAGGACGCGGGCATCATCGCATCTTCGTGGGGCTTGTACCGCGCTCAGGAAGCGCTGTCGGATCTCTTCACAGACGCGGGTATCGAGCTGCGATTGTTCCACGGGCGAGGTGGAAGCGTCGGACGCGGCGGAGGGTCTCCGGTCTATCGCGCTCTCGCGGCGCTACCTCCGCGTACGACGAACGGTCGCATCAAGATCACTGAGCAGGGTGAAATCATCTCGCAGCAATTCGGACTGCTGCCAGTCGCCGAGCGCAGCGTTGAAGTGACGACCGCGGGGACTTTGCTCCACGAGTTCAGCGACTGGCGCACAGAAGTTGATCCGCACGAAGTCGTCGAGTTTCGGGAAGTTCTGGACAGACTCGCCGAGCGATCGCACGAGGTCTATCGCGAGCTCGTGCATGAGAACGAGGAGCTGTTCGAGCTGTTTCGCATCGCAACGCCAATCGACGAGCTGGCGAACGCGCGCTTTGGATCACGCCCCGCTTACAGACCCGGTGCGACCAAAGGCGTCGAAGGAATTCGCGCGATTCCGTGGGGATTCGGCTGGACCCAGATCAGGCTGATGCTCACCGGATGGCTTGGCGTCGGAACCGCGCTCGGCGAAGAGATCCACACCCGCGCGGGGCTCGCCAGGCTCCAGAAAATGGCGCGTGTCTGGCCGTTCGTGGACGATCTTTTCGCGAAGGTGGAAATGGTCTGCGCCAAAACCGACATCGAGATTGCGCGAGCGTACGTCACCCATCTTGGCGGTGACGTGGCGCTGTTCGAGAAACTCGTCGCTGAGTTCGAGCGCGCAGTCGACGCCCTTCTCGTCATCAGAGGGCATCGCGAGCTCCTGGACGACAGCCCCGTGCTTCAGGCGGCGATCGCGTTGAGGAATCCTTACGTCGATCCTTTGTCGCTGCTACAGGTCTCGCTGCTCGATCGAAAGCGTCGTGAGGGAAAGAGCGACGCGGCTTCGAAAGAACGGATCGACGATGCTCTTGCCACTACTCTTAGCGGAATCGCGCAGGGACTACGCAACACCGGCTAGGTCAGCAGCTCCCGCGCCTTGTCGGCAATCGTCTGATAACATTCGCACGAGACTTTCTTCAGTCCTTCAAAGTCGGCGATCGAGACTCTGCCGTAACGGTGCTCGATGAGCCCCTGTCGCTCGAGCGCCCCTATTGCCACAGTGACACCTGGTCGCCGCACGGCCAGCATCTGGGAGAGTAGCTCCTGAGTGAGACTGAACTCTCTGCGCCTGACCGCGTCGGCAGTGAGAAGAAGCCATCTAGCGCAGCGCTGTTCGATGAGGTGGATTCCATTGCAGGCGGCGGTCTGCGCGATGACCTCGGTCGTGAACTGAGCATATCTGTGAATCCTGGACCGCAAGTAGGGAGCGTTCTCTACGAGCGAGAGAAAATCGCGCGGTGAAAGCTCGTAGAATTCCCCTTCGATCTGGCAAACACCTCTGCAGCGCGCGACGGAAACCCCGTGAAACAGAGGCAGCCCCATAAATCCTTCGTGACCGACTGTCATTGCTTCGAGGAGTGTGCCGTCCTTAAGTATGGTGAGCATCGAGCCCATGGCCGATATGGGAAAGAGCAGGCGCTTGAGCGGCTCATTCGGCTCAAAGAGAATTTCGCGGAGCGAGCCGGTCACGCGAGTCGTCCGCTGCTCGAATTCAGCCCGCTCGTTTGCGGGAAGGCCAGCTATGAGGCTGTTTTCGGAGATTGATGGAGCGGCGGTGCCGTCTCCACCGGTGAGACCCGTCGAACGGGACCTGGGATTCATCGACCTTGGATTAGCGTAAGAAACGCCAGAAGGTCGCGAACGCGGAACTGCCCGTAGCGATCTGGATTGTATTACGCACGCTACCTGTTGTTCCCAGGCAGCGCAATGGCTAAGACTGTGTGAAATACTTTACCCGAACTCTCTCCTTCTGAGCGGATGCGGCGCGGATTGTGCGGCACCGCACAAATTGTATTTTGCCGTGAGCAGCTTTGGAATCTGAAGACCAAAATTACGCGGACCCCGCGACCGTCGAGCTACACTCCATTCGCGAGAGAACCGTTCGCGAGGAAATAGCAGGACGTCTCCGGGAAGTGTGCGCGCACTTCACGGAAGAGGAATTCACTCGGCTCGTCGACCAAATGGCCGAGCGGAAGGTGCGGGAAGAGAGGCGCCCGGTCTGGTAGGTTTGGGTCAGAACTCGGCCCGCTGCTCCTGCGATGCGCTAGCTCCGTCCGATTGGTTCACGGAGAAAACTGCGCGGTAGAATTCCTCGATATACACGCTCACTAACCTCGCGAGGAAATCATTCCGATCCGGCCCCGGCGGAATGCGTGCGGCTGTCGCGGCATCGACCACGGCAAGCTTGAATGCAATCAGAAAATCTTCTGGCGCGTATCGCTGTCTTTCCGGCGCCTGACAGATCTCCCGAATCACCGCGCGCTGTTCCGCGGTTATGGTTTTTCTCGCTCTGCCGGCACTCAGCGATTTCTCGAGACGTGCGACGTGCTCGGCGGGCAGCCTCCAACGTGGAGGCTGCAGATCTCCGTTTTCCGAATGCATAAACACTGACCGTTGGCGAATCGGGTACGCGATGTAGATATACATCCTAAGTGCCGCCGGAAATCGCGCAAGTCCCTATGGGGCAAGAGTTTACACCGTCCAAAAGGTACGGAAGCGTACTTTTTTGTTTAGGCATCAATCGAAAAAAAAAGGTCCGGCAACTTGCCGGACCTTTTCGAGAAGCGTGACAAGATCGCGTCAACTGGTTCTACTGTGCGTGATGTTCACGGCCATTCCGCAGAATGAACCAGTGACGGTAACAGTATGAGCGGTAGGATCGAACGTCGACGTTATGTCGACGTCGCACGTACCGGAGCCACCCGCTCGCGCCCATGTAAAGCTTCCTTTGTGGGTCTGAGTCTGGAGTCCTGAGAACGCCGCGTTGACAATGTTCAGCTTTCCGTCGTAAGCGATGTTCGGATTTCCATTCACTGTCAGCGTCCCGTTCTTCGTGTGAAAGGCGCAATTAGTATCTGTGCGCGTCGCGGCTGCTTCGAGTGATAAGCTACGCGTGGTCGGGTCGCCTGAGCCTGTTACAGTACCCGCGAGCTCAATCTGACCACCGAGCGGGCACTGCTTGGTGACATCAAACTGGTTGTTAATCGTAATTGGTGCCGAGGTGACGGACGCCGAGCTTCCGTCCGCGCGCAAGGCGAACGTCGCTCCGAGACCTACATCGGAAGCTCCGAGTGTAGCGACTGCATCCATGTCGGAGGCCAACTGATTCGCGTCAGCCTGACTGAGAACCGAGGACGGACCTGTCGAGTTATCGCACGCTACCGCGGCAACGATCGCTGCAGCAGTGCAGAGAAGTAAGGATTTTCTGATCATGCACACTCCATTATGGAGGACTGGGTTGCGGATTAGACGCGAAGCGAAGGAAGGTCGTTAACGAGCCCACAGGTTGGCTCCGCGCGCCACTCTAAGGACGATCCTCATACAGCGCGGGTCTCCCCGAAAGTTCCCCGATCAGCAATAACACTGGGGCCGGCGACGTTTTGGTGGCGATTCGTCCACTGGGTGGCTACAGTATGTCCGCCACGAGAATGCTCAAGCCACTCGATGATATGCTCGCTCCGCCGCTCACGGAGGCGCCCCCCCTCGTCCGCGAGACGGAAATCCTCAGGATCGCGTCTGCGTCTCAGCGCGCGGCGATCGAAGCCGAGCCGCAGCCGCTACTCGTGCGCGCCGGACCGGGCGCTGGAAAAACTTTTTGCCTGATCGAGCGCATCCGGTTCCTCGTCGAGCAGCGCGATTTTGATCCTGCTCGTATGTGCGTCTGCACTTTCACGAACAAGGCGGCCGGGGAGATAGCCGCCCGGCTTGACGGCGAGCTCGGCCAGCGCGTCGAAGCCGTCAAGCGTGGGACGATCCATTCGTTCTGTTCAGACCTGCTGCGGGAGCTGGGCGAACACGTCGGATTGAACGATGGTTTCGGAATCGCCGATGAGGCATACCAGCATCTGCTCTTGCGTCGGCTTAAAGTTCCCAAGAGGATGCACAAGAGCGTCCTCGAAGCATTTGCGCGCTACCGCTTTCGCGGCGAGACGCTCGGCCACCGTTACGAGAAGTACTATGACGCGTATCGACGGGCCATCGCGGAGAAAAACGTCGTCGACTTCGACGGCTTGCTGCTCAAGACCGCGGAGCTCCTTCGGAATGCGGTGGTAGCGCCCACGGTTCGCGCGCGCTGGGATGTCGTACTGGTCGACGAGTTTCAGGATCTGAATCCCGTACAGTACGCGATCATCAACGACCTCGCGCGCGACCACCGGCACGTCTTCGCGGTCGGCGATGACGAACAGTCCGTCTATTCGTGGACCGGCGCCGACCCGATGCTCTTCGCGAAGTTTACGAACGACTTTGGGATCGTGGGCGCCGATCGCTTGCACCACATCCAGGAAAACAAGCGGTGCCCGCGCGAGGTGCTTTCGCGCGCCAGACGTCTCATCTCGCTCAATGAACAGTTCTTCAAGGATCGGACACCGCAGGATACGACGGTTGAATCGGCGTTTCCGGTGGCGGCCTTCGTTTTTGCCGACGACGACGCTGAGGCAGCGTGGATCATCAACGACTTGAAGGTCGACCACGCTGAACACAGCCCGGCGTTGAAGTGGGGCGATGTGGGACTTCTTTACAGGACTCACAAGATTGGAAGCACTCTCGAGACCGCGTTTCTCAACTCCGGAATTCCGTGCTGCCTTGCTCACGGGCGAGCCCTCGCCGACGACCGGGTCGCTGCCTATGTGATCGCCGCGCTCCGCGTCATCGCCAATCCGAAAGACGAGATACACCAGGAGAGCTTCTATCAATTGGTACTTCCCGACGCGTTGCTGAACGATGCGCGTGCGCGCGCGGAAGAGGCTGGAACCGGGATCGTTGAACAACTCGAGCGAATGGCGCGAGAGCTTCCTCGCGCGCACGGCGACGCGAAAAACATCTGGCGAGCTACCTACGCGCTCAGAAATCTCGAGGCTCTCTCACGCAATCACACCGATCTGGGCCCGCTCGTCGAGGAAATTCTTTCTGAAAGAGTTGGCGAGTACCAGAGCGTTCTCGAGGAGCACCACGAGGAGCTGAGCGATCCCGCCACGCACGACGAGGTGGTACTGCTCGCAAAAAAAATCTCGGTGGCGATCGACGCGGGACGGCCGGTTTGGATCCCGCGGCTCGAAGGCGTTGGGATTCCGGCTGGAAAAATCCTGACTCGCATGGGAGTCCGCTCTGTCGAGGTTGGTGGCGCTCCGTCTGTTGAGGCGCTTCGCCTGGATCCGAACGAGCTACCCTCGCTTGGTTTCGCACTCGGCCTGTTCAAGGCGGTGCAGCTCATTTGCACGAGTGGCTTCAGGAACACGTTCACGGATTTCACTGTCGTCGACCTCGAGACCACCGACAAAGACGTCGAGCGTTCGGAGATCGTCGAGATTGCCGCGGTACGAGTGCGCCATGGCAGAATCGTCGACGAGTATCACACGTTCGTGAAGCCGCGAGTTCCGATTACGGCCGGTGCGCTGCGTGAGCACGGGATCTCGGAAGCCGATGTTGCAGACGCTCCCCGTTTCGAGGCGATATGGGCTCGCTTCCGCGATTTCTGCGGATCGGACGTCCTGGTCGCCCATAATGGCTACGAGTTCGACTTCCCGATCTTGCGGAGGATGGCGGCGAAACTTCCGCGCGGCGCCGATTTCTCTACCTATGATACGCTGCCGCTGGCCCGCACCCTTCATGCGACCAGCAGGAAACTCGCTCATCTCGCGCGCCACTACGGCATTCATACTGGCCAGTCGCACCGCGCGCTCGACGACTGCCGTACTCTCGCGAAGCTGTTTCCCGCTTTGGGCGCCACAAGAGTCGAATACGCCCGCAAGACATGTCTGGTGAACCTTCTCGACCACGTTGGTGTCGCCCTGGCGCTCAGCGATCGCGATTCGTTGTGTGACGAAGCGCGCAAGTTCCTGGAGTTCTCCCGCGCGCGCTCTCTCGGCGCACATTCGGACTGCCTGGAGTTCTATAGGGCAGAACGCGAACCGTGCGGCGACGCCTCGTTGCCCGATCTCGACGAGCTCATTGAGCTTCTAGGCGGACAGGCAATGATGGACAGGATTCGAGCTGAGCGATCTGCCGACGAGCGGTATCCCGAGACGATGGCTCGGCTGCGAAGACTCATCGATGCGTGCGCAAAGGGTCTTTTGCCTGCCCAGATCTGCGCGTTTCTCGAGCGCGCCGTGCTGTCGAAGCAGGACGGGATCGACCTGTCGCGCGATCGCGTGAATCTTCTCACTCTGCACTCGACGAAGGGACTCGAATTCTCTCGCGTGTATATCGTGGGGGTCGAAGACGAGCAGTTCATCCCAATGCCGCCGAGCGGCACGATCGCAAAAGTGGAGTTGGAGGAAGCGCGCCGACTGTTGTACGTAGGAATGACGAGAACGAAGGAGCGCCTGGTGATGACAACCGCGAAATCGCGCGCTGGCAAGTCGACGGGCGGGCACAAGTTCCTCGAGGAGATGGCGCTCGCACCCGAGCGTCCGACGCACCGCCAGAGAGAGTCGTTGTAGCGCGGTGCGCCGCACGCCGAAAGGCGTTTTTGGATTAAGTCCGCGTCCGCTGATAATATTCAGCGCATGACGTGGCGGATCCCGGTCGGAGCGGAGACGACGAGTGCGGTGTTCGAAGACGCCGATGGCGGATCCGACGCGGTTTTCGTGTGCGCGCATGGCGCGGGCGGGAATATGAACGACCGCGGCGTCGTTCAACTCGCTAACGGGCTCAGGAAGCGCGGGCTCGGCGTGGTTCGCTTCAACTTCCTGTACAAGGAAAAGAAATCCGGACGCCCGGATCCGATGCCCCGTCTCAAGGAGTGCATGAGCGCCGTCGTGGCGAAGACGCGCGAGGAAGTTGCGCCGCGGCGCCTCATCATCGGCGGGAGATCGATGGGGGGCAGGGCAGCATCAATGCTTGCCGCCGAAGGCTTCAATTGCGACGGCCTGCTCTTACTCGCCTACCCGCTTCATCCACCTGGAAAACCTGAGCAGCTCAGGGACGCGCATCTGCCAGCGATCAAAGTTCCCGTCGTCTGCTTCAACGGGACTCGCGATCCGTTCTGTACGCCGGCGCTGATGGATGAAGTCCTGGAAAAAGTTACCACCACGTGGGAGATGCACTGGGTGGATGGAGCAGATCACAGCTTCCACGTTCCAAAGTCCTCAGGACGAACTGACGGGCAGGTGCTCGATGAAATTGCCGACACCGCCATGAATTGGGTCGGCAGAAATTTCCCATCCGCTCTGACCAGCAGCGCCAATGACATCTGATTCAACGGCAGCCGCGTTACCCGCCGCGGCTGTCCCACAGGTCCCCGGTGCGCCGCCTTCCGCCCCTGGCGATGCACTGGCGGGCGCGCCATCGCGATCGGATCGCCGCAAGTACGACCGGTCGATAATCGATGGACCGCTCGGTCGCGCTGTCTGGAGACTCGCGTGGCCGACGATGCTCACTAACGTCATCGGTGGCCTCCAGGGAATGGTTGACCAGGCGCTTGTCGGAAATCTCATCGGGTATAAAGCCAACGCCGCAATCGGCGTGAGCTCTCAGATTTTTATCATCGTCATCATCTTCATCTCGTCGCTCTTCACCGGAATGAGCGTCCTTGTCTCGAGGTTTGTGGGCGCCGGCGACCACGACAAGGTCGATCGTACCGTCTACCAGGCGTTCATCTCCGCGATCGGGCTGTCGGTTTTCATCATGGCCCCAATCGGGTATTTCTCCGCGCCAGCGCTGCTCGATTTTGTCAACGCCGCGCCGGCAGTGAAGGCGGAGGCACTGCCGTTCCTTCGCATCATGTTCCTCTTCAGCAGCGGTATGCTCGTGTTCTTCATGCTCGGCGGTGCATTGCGCTCGGCGGGCGACGCGAGAACACCGATGGTGCTCGGGATCAGTCTCACGGCGATGAACGTGGTGTTCAACATCATCCTCATTCGCGGACTCGGACCGATCCCGTCGTTCGGGACCAAAGGCGCGGCGATGGGAACTTCTATCGCGTCAGGACTCCTTGCGCTCTATTCGCTCTACAAACTCTGGCACGGTGGCTGGGTCGTCTCCTTTCCCCGCGGCCGCGGCTGGGGGCCCGACTGGGAAATAATCCGCGCGCTGTTCCGATTTGGCCTTCCAACGGGATTTCAGGGGATCGCGATGAACATCGGCGGCGTGCTGATGCTCTCTTTCATCGGCTCGCTAGGGCAGAGCGCGGCGGCGCAGGCGGCATTCGCGGTCTGCTACACTCAACTCTTCTCACTGATAACCTGGACGGCCTTCGGGCTGATGGGCTCTGCGGCGGCAATCGCAGGGCAAAATCTCGGTGCCGGCAAGCCGGACAGGTCCGCCGCGGCAGTGCGCGTCGCGGCGAAGCTGGCACTTTCGCCCGCGACGGTCGTCGGGGCTCTGTTTCTGATTTTGCCGAGGCAGCTGCTCGCGATTTTTGGCATGCACGATCCTGTTGTCGTGGGAATTGGAGTGCAACTGCTTCGCGTGCTGAGTCTGTCCGGATTTTTCGTTGCGATTGCCCTTACCTATACGGGAGGCTTGCAGGGAACCGGCGACACGAGAAGCCCGCTCTACATCTCCATCATTTCGCAAATGGTGATCCCGCTGACCATCTGCTTCGTCATCCAGCGCGTGAGCACGCTCGATCCTATCGACATCTGGGTCGCAATTCTCATCGGTCACGCAACGCGCTGCGCACTGAGCGTGCTGCGCTTCAATCAGGGTCGCTGGCGAAACATCGCCGTCGATATCGCCCGCGCGCCCGCTTGAGACGGTCGACCCATTGGCGCGCGTGTTGTTGCGTTTTAGTATGCATACGACGCCGATCAGGGAGAGTCTATGGCAAACAGCACAACGGCCACGCCGAAATCCACCGCAACCGTGGCCGACAAATCGTTGAGGACTGAGACAGCTCAAGTACTCGGCGAATCGGAAGCTGTTGCAACGATCGCGGTAAAGAATGTGGGGGCGGCCAGGAAATTCTATGAGCAGACTCTCGGGCTCAAGCCGATGCCGACTCAGGAGCAGGGAGTCGTCTCCTATCGCAGCGGAAAGTCGAGCGTCCTCGTGTACCAGTCACAATTTGCCGGCACTAACAAGGCGACTGCCGCGACATGGAACGTCGACGACGTGGAGAAAGTGGTCGCGGGCCTGAAGAAGAAGGGCGTGAGCTTCGAGCACTACGATCTTCCTGGGCTGACTCGAAAGGGCGACATCCACGTTGCCGAGAAATTCAAGACGGCGTGGTTCAAAGACCCGGATGGAAACATCCTCGCGATAGTCGGACACTAGGTAGTTCTCCTGAGGACCGGCACGGTCGTTGACAAACATGCCCTGTCCGTTCAGAATGCTTTACACGTGACCGACCCCGCTCGAAAAAATAAAATCGCCGATCTCTCGCACCTCGGCGACTTCACGACCACCCCGCGCGTCATCACCCTGAGCGTGATGGCAATCGTGATTGGAGTCATTGGCGCGTACGTGGCGCTGGCGCTTCTTCGACTCATCGGGCTCTTCACTAACCTGTTTTTCTTCCAGCGGTGGAGCACGGCCCTGGTTTCCCCTGCGGGGAATCACCTGGGTGTCTTCGAGGTATTGGTGCCGGTGATCGGCGCCCTCGTCATTGGCTTCATGGCTCGTTATGGATCGGAGCGCATCCGGGGCCACGGTATTCCGGAGGCGATCGAGGCGATTCTCATCAGCGGCAGCCGTATCGAGCCACGCGTTGCTGTGCTGAAGCCGATTTCCTCGGCGATCTCGATCGGATCGGGCGGACCGTTTGGCGCTGAGGGCCCGATCATCATGACCGGTGGGGCGGTGGGGTCATTGATCGCGCAGTTCTTCCATCTCACGAGCGCCGAACGAAAGACACTTCTCGT
>DASQPS010000393.1:0-2914 GCA_035643845.1 Gemmatimonadaceae bacterium
GCGGCGCAGATCGCGCTCGCCTGGGTTCTGAAGAAGGGCGACGACATCGTGCCGATACCCGGGACCAAGCGTCGCAAGTACCTCGAGGAGAATCTTGGCGCGGCGAACGTGTCGCTGACAAATCAGGATATGGCTGCGCTCGACGCCGCGTTCGCTCCGGACAAAGTGTCCGGCAATCGGTATCCGCCGAATTTGCAGGCAACCATCGACAGGTGACACGAAAGGCGAAGGAATCGCGGCGGCTGGGGCCGCTGACGATTCGCCGAGCGAGGCCCGAGGATCTGGAGACTATCGGAAGACTGGGCGCGCTCCTGGTAAAGCTGCACCACGATCTGGATCCGAAGCGCTTCATCGCCCCAACGTCGCGTACTCCACGCGGCTATGGCTCGTTCCTCGGCACTCAGCTCGACAATCCCGACGTCATTGTCCTCGTCGCCGAGCGGGACGGCGAAGTACTCGGCTACACCTACGCGGGCGTCGAAGGAATGGACTACATGGCACTGCGTGGGCCGGCCGGCGCACTGTACGACATCGTCGTCGATCCAGAGCATCGGGGCCAGGGAACAGGTTCTAAGCTGCTCGAGGCAACTCTCGCCGAGCTCCGAGCGCGCGGTATGCCGCGGGTAGTGCTGTCGACCGCTGAACGAAATGAGACAGCGCAGCGACTCTTCTCTCGCGCCGGATTCCGACGCACAATGATCGAGATGACGCGAGAGCTGGAAGACGGATAGCTGGCTGTCGCGAAACGGGCGCGGGATTCATGACAAGTCCCGCGCCCGTTTGCCTCACTGCTCGCCGTTCACATTCCCGAGTCGTCGATCGTGCTGATTTGTCGGCGGACGCCGGCCCACATATTCTGCACCTGCGCCGACGTGCGCGCAGTCTGCATCGCGGTATCCACGCGGCGTGCCGCGCCTGCGAGCGCGCGACCAGCGAGTACCGCCGCATCGCGGTTGGTGCCGTTGTTCACTATCTGCTCGTAAAGCGCGGCGTTATCCGCGAATGCTGAAAGCGCGAACCAGAGCTCGAGATCGCCTTGAGCATATGCTCTGGACTGATCGAGACGACCGACTCCTGATACTGCCAGATCGGACCGAACTCGCGAGACGAGGAATTGCGCGTCGCGACGAACGGCTGCGGCGCTCGAGGTCGACAGCACCGTGCCGGACAACCCACCCGTGTTTCCACCTAGACTGATGCCCAACGCCTGCGCAGTGCGGCCGTCCAGATTTCCCGTCGCTCTGAAGCCACGATCGACCTGATACTGGAAGAGTGCGGTTCGCGTTGCGTTATCGAGCATTCCATTGATTGGTCCGCGGTAATAGTTCTGCTGCGCCAGCGCTTGCTGCGCAGCTCTGACGCGTTCGGCCGCGGTATATATGGTAGACGCATCGGCACCGCGCAGTCTGCCTGCGCCACGCAACGTCACCGGGCTCACGAGCTCAACGGCGATTTCGGTACCCGCAGGAACGCTCACGTCGCGTCCCTCCGAGAGCAAGGTGCCGAGTGCGGCAAAGATGTTGTTGGTGCTCCGGCTGGAACCAGCTCCGGCGATGGCAGCTCCGATGCCGCCGCGCTCGCCAACGAAGACCACGCGATTATTCGGATCGCTCTCAATCTGCCTCCGCTCGGCGGAATCAGTGCTCGTGAGCTTGCCATTGATCTGGTACGTGGCTCCGGTTGGCAGAGTGAGGCGGTCGAACACCACCTCGATTACGCCCGATTGATGTCTGGTTGCGGGCGTGGCGACGGTTACGGTACCCCGAATCCTGCTGCCGGCCGGAATCGCGTTGTATTCGTCGACGCCGATGCTCTCCTCGACGTTCGTGTCGAAAGTTTGTCCAGTCCTCGCTGACGCCGACTGCAATGGCGTCGTGGTCCGGACCAGAATGACGCTTCCAGCCGGAAGAACTACGCGCGACTGTGCAGTCGCTGTAGACGCAGAGATGGCGAGCGCAAATCCGAGCGCCGCCGTTCGATAGTGAGTGAGTCGTGTATGCTGCATCAGAACCTCCTGATGATAGTGTCGAAGATGCAAACGACTCATCTATTCAAGAGGCGTTCCTAAATGACGCCGGTGGACTGTACTCTCGCGAGTTTTGTAATCCGTCCTCCCGTAACCCACTCTACAACGTAGAGATTGCCCTTAGCATCGCTCGCGACAGAGTGCGGCGCGACGAAACGTCCGCGCTCCATCAATTTGCGATCGTTGGGAAATCCCGCGTGGCCGCAGACCGCATCGTTCTCGCCGAGCGTGCACACGATATCATCGTTTGGATCGAGTACGGTGATCCTGGATCGATAAGGCGCTTCTGGAATAAGTGTGAACTCACCGTCGGGTATGAAGGCGCACGCGCTCGTATGCCGAACTGTCGAGAGGACTCGCTTAAACGCGCCTTCCATGTCGAATACCTGAACGCGTCTATTCATTCGGTCGGCGACGTAAAGCTCCGGCTCCCTCTTTCTCGTGTCTACGACAATTCCGTGTGGATGCCGAAATTTTCCGGCACCCGCCGTTCCGTTGATGCTGTTCCTGTAATTGCCGTTCCGATCGTAGCGGTGGACGTACGCTGCGCCATAACCGTCGGCAACCCAGATATCTCCGTTGCCTCCTGCGCGCTCCTCAAAGACTGTCACCCACGTCGGAGCGTACTTCGGATCGTTGTATCCCTTCAGATCCGGAAAAGGGAGCGACAGCACTGTCTCACCCTGAAGCGTCGTCTTGACGACCTCGCCCGTCACGTAATCGGTGAGCCAGAGATACTCCGCGTCGCCCTCCTGCACGAGAGTCAATCCGTGCGCACCTGGAAATCGGTCGCCCCACGAATTGATCAGCGAGCCGGTCTGGTCGTAGACGAGCACCGCCGGATTCCCGACGTGAAAGACAACCACCGAGCCGTCGCCGGTTACGACG
>DASQPS010000394.1:0-3387 GCA_035643845.1 Gemmatimonadaceae bacterium
CGGCGGTTTTAACCTGCCTTTCAAGCTGCCGTTTTAGCGTGGGCGCTATTGACGATCTGGCGACTGAGCTGTCGAAGCTGCCCGGGATCGGGCGGAAGACCGCGCTCCGCCTCACCTATCACCTTTTGAAGCAGCCGCCGGACCAGTCAAAGCGATTGGCAACGGCTCTCCAGACGCTCTCTGACAAAGTCCGCCCTTGTCCTCTTTGCTTCAATCTCACGGAAGAGGATTTGTGCTCCATTTGCCGTGACGCGCGCAGGGATAAGGCAGTCATCTGCGCAGTAGAGGAAGCTTCCGACATCGGGGCTATCGAGCGGTCAGGCGAGTTCCGGGGCGTCTATCACGTCCTGGGTGGAAGGCTGTCACCACTCGATGGAATTGGACCGGAAGACCTCACCATCCCGCAGCTGGAGACGCGAGTGTCGGCTGGAGTCGTCCGCGAAGTGATAATTGCCACAAACCCGAGCATCGAAGGGGAGACGACCGCGCTCTACGTCCAGCGAAAGCTTTCACGCTATCCTTTGACCGTATCCCGAATTGCGAGAGGGCTGCCAGTAGGCGGTGACCTCGAGTACGCCGATGGCGTGACGATCGCCCAGGCGCTCACGGCCCGCCGGACCATGTCATGACGCGCCAGGACGCGAGCTTTGTGGCCTTTGGATTCCTGGGCGGCATGGCGGCAGGAAGCTTTGTCTGGAGTCGCATGCAGCGACAATACCGGCGCAATCTTTTCAGCAAATCGCCCCTGCGACGAGTTGCAGCTCTCGGCTATCTGCGCGCTCGACCGACGCTGGGCACGGCGAGACTTCTCCGTGAATACGTCGCCTGGGAGCCCCGCTCGATATTGCGTCAGCGGGGCGCTCGGATGCTCAGGCATCTGGAGTCGACGCTGTGACCGGAGAAAGATGACCGCCGGAACGGCAAACTGGTCGTTCACCCAAGACGACTTCACCGCAATCACCGACTCGCTGAAGCGATTTCTCGGCGAGACCAACTCGCGTTGTGCGCTGCTCGTCGACCGTTCTGGTCAGCTCGTGACGACGGCCGGCGACCAGCTCGGACTCGACGCGACAACTTTCGCGACTCTGACCGCAGCCGACTACAGCGCGAACGACCAGCTTGCGCGCCTCGTCGGCGAGAACGATTTCTCGAGCCTGTTTCACCAGGGCGAGAAGGAATCCATCTACGTCGCCGATATCGCTCGGCGTTTGCTGCTCGTGATAATCTTTGATTCACGCACAACCGTCGGCCTCGTTCGTCTGAGAGTCAAGAAAGAGGTCGAAGAGTTGACGCTGCTCGTAGATCGTGTATTCTCCCGCGGTTCGAACGGCGGCGCCCCCAAGCATCTGCTCCAGGGCGCGGACGACGAAATCGACAAACTCTTCAACTGGTGAGGAAGAGCTAGACGTGTCGATGATCAACTACGCCTCGCGCGAGATCAATTGTAAGATCGTTTACTATGGTCCCGGGCTCGGCGGCAAGACGACAAATCTCGAGCACGTCTACGGCAAGGTTAAGCCGGAAACGAGAGGGAAGCTCATATCTCTCGCTACCGAAACCGAGCGGACGCTCTTTTTCGATTTCCTTCCCGTCGATCTCGGCACGATTCGCGGATTCAAGACGCGCTTTCACCTGTACACCGTCCCCGGCCAGGTCTATTACAACGCCAGTCGCAAGCTCATTCTCAAGAATGTCGACGGGATTGTATTTGTCGGTGACTCACAGGCAGAACGGATGGAAGCCAACCTGGAGTCGATGCAGAATCTCTACGACAACATGGCGGAGTACGGCTACGACCTGACTCAGATGCCATTCGTAATCCAGTACAACAAACGCGATCTGCCGAATGCCGCGCCGATTGAGGATCTCCAGGCTGCGCTAAATCCTGGGTGGGAGCTCGAGGACGCCAGCAAGCATCGTGTGACACCGGATCCGTATCACGGCGGCGAGAATCTGATCGAGCAGCTTCCAGGCGGCGAATGGATCGAGCGCGCTCCGTACTTCGAAGCAATCGCTGTCAACGGCGACGGCGTGTTCGACACGCTGAAGGCCGTGAGCAAGCTTGTACTGAAGGCGCTCGCCTAACGGGGCGGAACGGCCTCCGGTGAATCTTCCCAACACTATAACGGCCGGCAGGATCCTCGCCGCGCCCTTCATCGCAGCGTTGCCATTCATCGCGTCGCCAACGGTACGGCTTGTCGCTTTCCTGCTCTACGTAGCCGCGGCGGTCACCGATTACTACGACGGGATGCTCGCTCGCACGCGCAACCTGATCACCGACCTCGGCAGGCTGCTCGACCCTTTGGCGGATAAGCTGCTCTTGTTCGCCACTCTCATTCCGATGTTCGTCCTCATGGCTCCGTCGAGTGATCCGCTCATTCCAACTCGTGCGGAAAGTATCGAGGCCGGCAGGCTGCCGTTTCACACTCCATTTGGCCCGGTGTGGCTGCCGTGGTGGGTGGTAGCCATCGTAATCGGTCGCGAGATTTTCATGACAGTGTTCCGTCAGGCGGCAGCTCGCAGGGGGGTCGTGATCTCTGCCATCGGTCCGGCGAAATGGAAGACCGGATTCCAATCCCTCTGGGTCGGATCCGCCTACTTCTGGTTTTTCATCGCGACCCTGGCTACGTCAAGAGCATGGACGAACGCTGCGTGGCGCGGCTTTGCTTATTTCAATGGCATCGTCGGCACGGTGGCGATGGTGACATCGGTCGTGCTTACACTCTACTCACTCGCACTCTACATGAGGCGGTACGCAGCGGTGTTCGCCTTTTGAGCGCTCGCCAGGTGGAGCTGATCACCATTGGTGACGAGCTCCTTCTTGGCTTTACTATCGATACGAATGCCGCGCACATCTCCCGCGTGCTGGCAGGGAAGGGCGTAGAAATAGTTCGTCGCACGACTGTTGGCGACGACGCAAAAAAAATCGCTCAGGCCGTTCGAGAGGCCCTCGAGAGAACGGGCGCCGTTATCACGACCGGCGGGTTGGGACCTACGAGCGATGACCTCACCAAGCCGTCGATTGCCACGATTTTCGGCCGCCGGATGGTGCTCGACGAATCCATCGCGAGCAATCTCGAGAAGCGGTGGCGGGCGCGTTTTCCCACGTCCGCATTTCCCGCGACAAATCGGAGCCAGGCGGAGATTCCCGAAGGCGCGAAGATACTCACCAATCGGCACGGCTCAGCGCCTGGAATCTGGCTCGAAGACCAAAACGGTCGCTGGGTGGCCATGATGCCCGGAGTGCCGCGCGAGATGCGGGGAATGCTCGCCGAGGAAGTCATTCCGGCTATGGAAGCGCGTATGCCGGCCGCGAAAAGTGTCGTCTACTCCGGCTCCTTGCGAACCACTGGAATCGCTGAATCAGCAATAGCGCAGATTCTCGGG
>DASQPS010000395.1:0-5524 GCA_035643845.1 Gemmatimonadaceae bacterium
GAGCGGCGGCTTCAACGCAAGTACCGGGACCACCAAACAGGTCAGCCTCTCCGGCAACATCGGTCGTCAATCCGGCCCGCTCACACTCTATCTGTCCGCGAGTTTGTACCAGGACCACCGCTTGTCGAATGGTTCGGTAGATCGGACGAATCTCGTGATTCCCGTCCCCGCTTTCGTCGAGTCGCACTCGGATGGCACGTCGGAGCCGCGCTGGAACAGTCTGATGTTTCGATCGGAGTACAAGCTAACCGAGAACGACGCGCTGTCCGCCGACGCGATGCTTTCCGGAGGTCGGTTCGCCAACCAGAACAGCGCGTTTTACAGCGATCTCGATCCCGACCACGAGGTCATCGGACTATTCAATCAGTTCACTGACCAGATCTATCGGAGCTTGTCGCAGGATTACACGCTGGGATATCATCGCACCGCTGGCCCATCGGTGACGATACTTTCGACCGAGCTGCGCTACTCGACCAACAGGGATTCCAGCGAGAACAATCTGTTCGGGGTTCTGTTACAGCCGGACACTTCAACGGGACCAGCGATGCCGCCGCGCGAGCGCGACGCATCTCTCCAACACATGCCATCGTGGAATCTCCAGACGGACTACACGCATCCGTTCGGGACCAAGACAAAGCTCGAGACTGGATTCAAGGGAACGACGCGCTCGAACGCGGATAACTCGAGCGTGGCTCATCTAGATTCCGCGAGCAGCGTCTATATCGCGGATCCCAGTCGCGCAAATACCTTCGACTATCACGAGCAAATCGGCGCGATCTATGGCGTGCTCTCACAACAAGTGGGGCGAGTGCAAACGCAGGGAGGGCTGCGGCTCGAGGAAGCAGCGTCGCGATTCACGCTCCCGACAATCGGTCAGACTTATGACAAGCGCTACTCGAGTGCGTTTCCGAGCGCAATTCTGTCCTACAATTTCACGGACATGCGGCAAGTGAAACTGAGCTACTCTCGGCGCATTAGTCGTCCGAACCCGTGGCAGCTGAGCCCGATTGTGGATCGCAGCGATGCCCGTCACGAGTTCCACGGCAATCCGTCGCTTAGCCCAGAATACACTGACGCCTTCGAGCTCTCACTCCAGGACGCGCATTCATGGGGATCGCTGCAGCTCAATCCATATCTGCGGAAAACCACGCACGCCGTCCGCTTCATCCAGACGATCGATACAACCGGTCTTTCAGTGGGCACGTTCGATAACGTCGCAAGCACGCTCGTAACCGGCACCGACCTCAACGTGACTTACCGTCACTCTGCGGTCTCGTTCTTTGGCGGAGGGAGCATCTATCACTACAGCAGCGACGCGTCCAATCTTCCGGTAAATCTTTCCACGCAGTCGGTCGTCTGGAACATTCGCGCGAACGGGACGCTCAAGCTGAATCCTGTGACGGACCTGCAGGCCTTCGCCAACTATCGCGCTCCTCAGGCGACCGAGGGCGGATCGCGGAGCGCGTTCGTGTATATGAACTTCGCGCTGCGCCGCAAGCTTTGGAACGACAAGGGCAGCGTCACGCTCAGGGTTTCGGATCCGTTCAATCTGATGACGTGGGGATACCGAACGGCGGACGGTCGGGTGATCGAGGCAAGCCAGCAACACTTCGGACAGCGCGGGTTATTCTTTACGGTTTCCCGAACGTTCGGTCAGCAGCTCAAGCTCCGGCCGCAGCAGCAGGAAGGGGAATCACAAGGGCCGCCGCAGCCGGGGCCGCCGTAGCCTGGACGCTCGGTGCGACCGGAAGTTTTTAACTGCACAGAACGGGAGCCGAGGTGGCACAGCTCTCAACGGCAAAGAATGGGATCCGAGATGTTAGCGAATCAGAAGTTAGATGTTAGGCGGAGCCGCAGGACCGATTCTCGCCCGGTTACGGCGAGGTTGTCGGTCTCCCGGTCGTTACCTAACAACTAACATCTTGAAAGCTAAAATCCCGGATCCCATGCTTTGCTTTTCGTCGCTACTTCCGCCATCCCTGGTTATCCCGATCGATGTCCGGGAAAAGATTATCGGGATCGATCACCACTCCCGTGATTGTTGGCGACGCCGCGACGCGCACCACGTAACGGCGCGCACCAGCTAACCAGATGTCGACAGGCAGCGTCACGCGCTGCGTTGCACCGCTCGCGCGCGTGATCGCGAGCTCCACGGGCATTGGTGCGAGACCGCGGTCTTCGATCGTGATCGCCGTCGAATCGCCCTGGGTCTCCACCGACGCTATCGCCTGATCCAAAGGCCACGGCTCGTAGAACCATGTTGTCCAGAACCAATCGAGATTGCGCCCGGCAACATCACTCATCGTATTGAAGAAGTCGTACGGGTACGGGTGCTTGCCGATCCAGCGGCGGCCGTACTCGCGATACGCGCGATGAAACGTTTCCTCACCGAGCAAGCCGCGGAGCGCAGCGAGCACCGCCGCGGTCTTGTCGTAGTACATGATGAAATACCAGTCCTCCGGATACAGATCACCCGGCCACATGAGCGTCATGTCATGACCACTGCGGGCAGCATCGACGTACAGCATACGCTGGCCCTGTTCGGAATCACCGGGCCGTCCGCCGCTGCGCGGTTCGCCGTAAAGCTGACGCATCCCTTGAGCGACGTCGTACTGAGTGAAGCCTTCGTCCATCCACGGATGCCGCGTCTCATTCGATCCGACCTGCATCGGGAACCACATGTGACCGGTCTCGTGCATGAGATCCCCAGCGAGCGACAGCGTATCCGCCCAGGGCTGCATGTACGTCATCATCGGATACTCCATCCCGCCGCTGTCCAACACTCCTTCCATCGACGTCATCGTCGCCCACGGATACGGCCAGAGATAGCGCGAGTGTTGCTCGACGGCGTCACGCGTGAAGCGCGCGCCGCCGAGTGCCCACGCGGACGCGGCAGGACTTTGGCGATAGAAGCTGTAGATGTTCACGGTATCAACAGTCCGGTCGGCACTGTCGCGCACGAGCGCACGCGTCGCGTCCCAGAAGTACTGATCGCTCGTGCCCCACGCGAAGTCGCGCACCGCCGGCGCGACGAAGTGCCATGTCACCGCTCCTGCGGCGCCTGACTCGAACGACGCTCCCGGCTCCACGATGTGGACGACCGCGCCTGTGCGCCGAGCATCGGCGAGCTTCGCCCGGGTCGCCGCGGAGAGAATGTCGTCCGGGTTCACGAGCGAACCCGTAGCTCCAACCACCCAACCGCGCGGCACGGTCAGGCGAACGTCGTAATCCGCCTGATCCATATAAAACTCTGCCTCGAGCAGATACGGATCGGCGACCCAGCCATGAACATCGTCGTAGACGGCGATCTGCGGATACCAATAGCCCATGAGATACAAGTGATGCCCTTCGCGTCCCTGCCGTCCATCACTTGGTGACTCCGGCGGCACGTATGACCACGCGAGCTCGAGAGAGACGCTGTCGTGAGGCACGAGCGGCGCGGCGAGCGGTAGCCACATCACAGTTCCATCTATGGTGTAGCCACCTTCGTCGGTGAGACGCTGATTCGCGACATCGGTGATTGGAACGGCGGTGTTGCTAACGGGGCGGGGCGGAATCACTCGTCCATTCGCTACAACTCGCTCGAGCGATACGCCGCCGGTTATTGGCGCTGCCTGTCGTCGCGGATTCCCGGCCGCGAACGCGTTCTGTCGGAGATGGATGGCGAGTCGTCGCAACGTGTCGGGCGAATTATTGAGATAGACGACGCGCTCGTGTCCGGTCACGCGATCAGTGGCTGGATCGAGCTGCGCGTCGATCGAGTAGCGCGCGTGTTGCACCCAGTAGGTCGCGCCCGGACGGCCGGAGCGCGTGCGTGTGCCTCGCGCGATTGCGGCGACGAATTCAGGAGATGGGTACACGGGTCCGGGTACGGGCCGCGCAACCGATGCACTCAATGTTGGAAGTGGGACTGCGCTCTGAGGAGGCACGCAGTCAACGAGAGCGAGTAAGGTTACAACCGCGAAGGAGGTGAGGAGGCGCATGGACGAAATATGCGCAGGAAGGCGGATCTCAAGCCGTGGTCGCGAATGTCCTCCAGGGTAATCTCCGGCTCGGAGGCCGCGTGAAATACGAGACGGCCACGAGAGCGAGGAGCGCTAGCGGCAGAATCCATTTCGCACCGCCCTCGGTCAAGTACGAAGAGATCGTCGCCATTACCAAAGCGAAGGTCACGCCTGCATAGGCCCATTCCTTCAGCAACGCGAGTCCGGGCAACAGTATCACTATCGCCGCTATCGGTTTGGCGATACCGAGAACGATGCGGAGGTGCTGCGGGTACCCGGCTTTGGCGAACCCGGCGACGACCTGCTCACTACCGGTTAGGTATGACAAGGATCCGAACAGCGCCAGGCAAGCGAGGCCCGTGCATATCCAGTAAGCAACCTTTCGCGGCATTACTCCTCTTGATACGTGTGCGGTCAATGTCTTCGAGAATATAGGCGCGACGCCTGGACTCAGCGTTTGGCTTCAGCGCCAATCAGGTTGGTAATAGTCCATCTGCTGATTGTTTGACGTGAAGCGCACCAAGGCCTGCGCACCATCGCTCACGCGTAATATCCGCAGACCGATCCCCTCTGCGGTGCGACCGATGACATATTTTCCGTCCGGCGACCAAGCGAGGCCGGGGGGGCTGAAAGCGTAGCTCGCAAGGGCGGTGCGTCCCGTCCCGTCGGCGTTGATGACGGTCGCGGCGCCGTCCAGAGCGTCCGGGCTGGTCGGGTTAACCAGATACACGAGGCGGTCACCCTGCAGCGACCAACGAGGAGAACGTGCGTTCTGGTCCAGAGTTGTCGTGGTGCCGCTCGAAATGTTCAGAACGTTTAGCGATGTGCCGGTGATGTAGGCAACGCGGCTGCCGTCATACGTGATGTCGGCGGCGCCATAGGTATCCGGACCGGCGTAGCTGCCCCAGACTCCGGTCAGTGCGGCGACCAGCGTAATCGTGTTGTCTGCCGTCACACGAAACACATAGTACCCGTTGGTGTCACTGGGCCTTCGTCCGACCACCATAACGTTGCCGTCGTTGGTTTGCCGGACAGTGATAATCTGACTGAAGCCGCTGATATCACGACGTGACGCGCCCGTTGTATCGATCACGATCGCATTGTTGGACGGGCCGCCACCTAAGCCCGCTCCGCTATGCAAGGTGACGCGCTGCCTTGTTTGGTCGAAGTGCGGAAACACACCGAAGTCGCTGTGAACGTTGGTAATGAGGGTTCGTTCGCCCTTTCCGTCGATGTCGACGAGCCTCACGAGTTGTAGCGCCGACGACCACACCACGAGGCGGCCCGGAGGCACCACGCTTACAACCGTAGAATCAATGAGCGACCCGGTTCGCGCGTACACCGACTGGGTGCCCATGTCGCGAGCGGTGACGGTCTTAGTCGCAACGTCCAGGGTGATCGCGTTGCCCGGGCCGGCTGACAACGTGGGCACTTCGGATCGTGCGTTGCCATAGCGATCAGCGAGGTTTGCCTTAATCGTCGCGGTGCCGCCGATGTCCAGAACTGTGTCGCGTGGCAAC
>DASQPS010000396.1:0-7396 GCA_035643845.1 Gemmatimonadaceae bacterium
GCGCGAGACAGCGACGGCGGTTATGACAGTGTGCTCCCTGCCACTCAGAGTGGCGAGCATGTGCGCTGCCTCGGCAGCGTTCGCCGGCTTTCCGAGCACTTTGCGGTTGATTACGACTATTGTGTCGGCCGCGATGGTGACGACGTTTTGCTCGCAGGTCGCGATTGCGGTCGCCTTTTCGCGCGCCAGTCGCTCGGCGTGGCGACGCGGCGTCTCGCGCGGAAGTCTCGTCTCGTCGAGATTGGCGGGACGCACCTCGTGGCTGATCCCTACGAGGTTGAGCAGCTCACGACGGCGTGGCGACGACGAGGCGAGCACCACACGCAATTCGCTCACCGCTCGAGCCAGAGCGTCACAGGCCCGTCGTTGACGAGCTCGACCTCCATCATCGCTCCGAATTCCCCGGTTTCGACCTTTATCCCGCGATCGCGCAGAGCCTGCAGAAAGTGTTCATAGAGCGGGACAGCTTCCTCTGGCCGCGCGGCGTCGATGAAGCTTGGGCGTTTTCCTTTCTCCGCGTTTCCGTAGAGCGTGAACTGCGACACCACCAGCATCGACCCGCCGACCTCTGCCAGCCCGAGATTCATCTTTCCGTCAGCGTCGCCGAAAAGTCTGAGCCCGGACGTCTTCTCGGCCAGCCACTCGACTTTTTCGCGAGTGTCACCGTGAGTGAACCCAACGAGGAGAAGAAATCCTCCTTCAATGCTTCCGGCTTTGCGCTGTCCGATGCGAACTTCAGCTCGCGAAACCCGCTGCAATAGAACTCGCAGCTGCTACTCCACCGTGACTGATTTGGCGAGGTTGCGCGGCTGGTCGACGTTAGCGCCGCGCTTCACGGCGATGTAGTAGGCGAGAAGCTGCAATGGCACGGAGGCAAGTACCGGCGTGAGCATGTCCTTGGTCTCGGGAATCCTGAACTCGTAGTCCAGTTTTCCATCCAGCACCTCTTCGTCCCGTGTCGTGATAGCGATCACCCGACCACCTCTCGCTTTCACTTCCTGCACGTTCGACACGACTTTGTCGAAGACGGAGTCGTGCGGCGTGATGAAGACGACGGGCATCTTCTCGTCGATCAGCGCAATGGGGCCGTGCTTCATCTCCGCGGCAGGGTAACCCTCCGCATGGATATAGCTGATCTCCTTGAGCTTGAGCGCGCCCTCGAGTGCGGTCGGGAAACTGTAGCCGCGGCCGAGGTAAAGAAAATTCTGCGCGTTCTTGAACTCCTCGGCGATTTTCTCGATCTCGCCGGCACGATCCAGCACGTTCTGGATCTTGGATGGCAGCTTGAGCATCTCCTCGATGATCTCCTTGCCGTCCACCATCGAGAGATTCCGAAGCCGAGCGAGCTTGAGCGTAAAGAGCAGGAGCGCGATGACCTGGCTCGTGAAGGCCTTGGTGGACGCGACTCCGATCTCCGGGCCGGCGTGCACGTAGATGCCGCCGTCGCTCTCGCGCGCAATCGTCGACCCGACGACGTTGACGATTCCGTAGGTGCGCGCACCTCTCGCTTTTGCTTCGCGCATTGCGGCCAGCGTGTCAGCCGTCTCGCCCGACTGTGAGATCACTATGCACAAAGTGCGATCTGTGACTATCGGATTCCTGTAGCGCAGCTCTGAGGCGTATTCCACTTCAACTGGAATCCGCGCAAGGTTCTCCAGCATGTGCTCCCCGATGAGAGCGGAGTGCCAGCTGGTCCCGCAAGCCGTGATCAGGATGTTGTCGAATCGCAGAAGCTCCTCGTCGGTCATGTTCAGGCCGCCGAGCTTGGAGGTGCCCTGATCGGGGAGAAGGCGCCCGCGCATGCAGTTTTCGACCGTCGCCGGCTGCTCGAAGATCTCCTTGAGCATGAAGTGAGCAAATCCGCCGCGCTCGATTTGGTCCAGATCCCAATCGATCTTGCTGACGCGCCTCTCGAGCTGCTGCGCGCGCTGGTTGAGGACGGTGTAGCCGTCGCGCGTCAGAACCGCGACGTCACCGTCGTCGAGATAGACGACTTCGCGCGTCTGGGCCAGGATCGCCGATACATCACTCGCGACGTAGTATTCTCCGTCGCCGAGACCGATGAGCAGTGGGCTGCCCTTCCTGGCCGCGACGATCTTGTTCTTGTCCTCGCTCGAAACGACCGCAATGCCGTAGGTGCCTTCGATCTGCCACAGCGCTTCGATCACGGCGTCTTCGAGATTGCCGTCGAACGCTTCCTCGATCAGGTGCGCGATGACTTCAGTGTCTGTATCCGATCTGAATGTGTGTCCGCGCGCCTCGAGACCCTGTTTCAGCGTGCCAGAGTTCTCGATGATGCCGTTGTGAACGACCGCGATATTTCCTTTGCAGTCGAGATGCGGATGCGCGTTGCACTCGTTAGGGACGCCGTGCGTCGCCCAGCGTGTGTGCCCAATTCCAGTATCGCCGTCCACCGGACTTGTAGCGAGGGCGCGCTCGAGCTGTGAGATCTTTCCCGCGGCCTTACGCGTCTCGACTCCCGACCCGTTCATCACCGCGACGCCCGCAGAGTCGTAGCCGCGGTACTCCATCCTCTTCAGCCCTTCAAGGAGAAGTGGAGTCGCACCTCGATTTCCTATGTATCCAATAATGCCGCACATATGCTGTCTGAGTTGACTTTAGTCTATTTGCCGAGGGCCTCGACCGGCTTACGGCAGTCGCGGACGAGTTTCTCCGCGTCTTCCATGCTTGGGGCTTCAGCTATTACACGCACGATTGGTTCCGTCCCGGAAGGGCGTACGTGCACCCACCGATCGGGCCACGTCAGTCTCAGTCCGTCCTGCGTATCGGCGTCGGCCCCCGGGAACGCCCGCTTGAGCGCCTCGTACACTGTATCGAGAGACGCATTTGGGCGCGCAAGCTTGTCCTTCACGATGATGTAGCGCGGGTACGCAGCAACGATCTTGGATAGTGGCTTCCCTGCCTCGAGCAGCAACTGTAGCATGAGCGCCGCACCGACCGGTGCGTCGCGACCCAGATGCAGCTCGGTCAGTATCACGCCTCCGTTCCCTTCACCGCCAATCGGTGCGCCCTCGTCGCGCATCCTCGTCGCGACGTTCACTTCGCCGACAGGAGCACGAATCACCCGCGATCCGGCCTCTGCAGCGACGTCGTCTACGATGCGACTCGTCGACAGATTCGTTACGACCGGACCTTTTCGATGACGCAGGACAACCTTTGCCGCGAGAGCCAGCGTGTAGTCCTCGCCAATCGCGATCCCTTCGTCGGACACGAGTGCGAGACGATCGACATCCGGATCGACCGCCATGCCGATGTCGCAGTGTGAATCCTGGACGAGTTTTTGGAGCTCACCAAGATTTTCCGCGACGGGCTCGGGTGACCGCGGAAATCGACCGTCTGGTTCCATGTTGATCGTCGCCAGCTTGCAACCCAGCAGCTCGAGGAGGACGGGCATGAACGCGCCTCCCGCGCCACGAACGCAGTCGAGTCCGACTCGAAACCCCTTCTTTCGGATTCCCTCGACGTCCAGAAAAGGAAGCGCGAGAATTTTCTCGATGTGCTCACGCGCGGCGTCTTTGTCGTAGGAGATGGCGCCAAGCTTGTCCCAGGTCGCGCGGGGAATGTGGCCGTCGACAACCTTCCGCATTTCGGTTCCCTCAGCCCCGTCGAGGAACAATCCCGACGGCCCGATGAACTTGAGAGCGTTCCACTCGATGGGATTGTGGCTGGCCGTGATGGCGAGGCCGCCCGCTGCGTGATGGTGCTCCACAGCCAGCTGCACGGTCGGTGTCGGAACCATACCAATGTCTAGTACTCCGCAACCAACTGACTGCAGAGCCGCGTGGACCGCCGACTGGAACATCGGGCCCGACACGCGACTGTCTCGGCCCACGACGATAGTCGCCTTACCGCCGTTGCGAGCAAGTGACCACGCGCCGAAGCCAGCGGCGAATTTGGCGACGACTTCTGGCGTCAGTGCTTCGCCCACGCGTCCCCGCACGCCGGAGACGCTGACCATCAGTCCCTCGTAAGCCATTTGCGCGATTGCCTCTCGTTTTCTATTCGTGCGATCCGTCAGTCGGTAATTTACTTGGCAAAGAACAAACCGGACGACGCGGTCGATTGGTCGCATAGATTAACTTCCCTCGACATCTTCCCCGCGAACCGCGAATGACACGCATTTTCGACGAAGACCTCAACGCAAAGTTCGGAACACGCGCCATCCACGCTGGGCAGCGGCCCGACCTGCTCTCGGGCGCGATCATGACCCCGATTTACACGACGTCCACCTACGTCCAGGAAGGACTCGGCAAGAACAAGGGATACGAATACGCCAGGGGGAAGAATCCTACGCGCGAAGCGCTCGAGCGAAACGTAGCAGCGCTCGAAGGAGGCACGCACGGGTTCGCGTTCAGCAGTGGGATGGGCGCGACTGATTCGATCATGAAGCTGTTCAAATCGGGCGATCACATCGTCGCCGGCGAGAGCAGCTACGGTGGCACGTTCAGACTCTTCGACAAGATCCTGAGGAACTTCGGCCTCTGTTTCACTTACGTCGACAGCCGCGACCCACAGTGCGTCGAAGATGCCTGTGAGAAAAACACGGCCGCGATAATGGTGGAGACACCGACCAATCCGCTGATGCGCCTCACGGATCTGGCGGCCGTCGGTGAAATCGCAAAGCGAAAGAACGCACTATTCATCGTCGACAACACTTTTGCGTCACCGTACTTCCAGCGCCCGTTCGAGTACGGCGCCGATATTGTCTACCACTCGTCGACGAAATACCTGAACGGCCACAGCGACATGGTTGGCGGAATCGCGATCGTCCGCAACGACGAGCTCGCGGAGCGCATGCAGTTCATTTTGAATTCCGCTGGCGCCATCCCCGGAGCATTCGACGCGTGGCTCGTGCTTCGTGGGACGAAGACTCTGCATTTGAGAATGCCTCGACACGACGAGAACGGACGCAAGATCGCGGCGTGGCTGGCCGAGAAGCTGGGCGACGAGAACGTGATCTATCCGGGGCTGCCGTCGCATCCCCAGCACGAGCTCGCAAAGAGGCAGATGAAGGGCTTTGGCGGAATGATCTCGGTGCTCACTGGCTCGCGCGAAAAAGCCGCGAAAGTGCTGAGTCGCGTGAAAGTGTTTTCGCTCGCTGAATCATTGGGCGGTGTCGAGAGCCTGATAAGTCATCCAGCCTCGATGACACACGCATCAGTGCCCGCAGAACGTAGAGCGCAGCTCGGCCTGACCGACGATCTCGTCCGTCTCTCGTGCGGCGTGGAGGATGTCGGCGACCTGATCGCCGATCTGCAGCAAGCGTTCGCGTGAAGGTGCTGATAGTCGGGGGCGGAGGACGCGAGCACGCGCTTGCGTGGAAACTTCGCCGCGACGATCCAGACCTCGAGATTATCGCCGCGCCCGGAAATCCTGGAATCGCGTCTCTGGCACGCTGTTTCCCGATCGGCGCGAATTCTCTTGAGGAGCTCTCGGAGCTGGCCACAACCGAGCACGTCGATTTCACGCTTGTGGGTCCTGAAGGACCGCTCGATCGCGGCATCGTCGATCACTTCCGAGCGAAGGGGCTTCCCATCTTTGGCCCGACGCGTGCCGCGGCGCGAATCGAGACGTCGAAGCGGTTCGCCAAAGACGTCATGATCGCGGCGGGAGTAGCAACCGCGCGCGCGACGCATCACACTGACTCCAAAGAAGCCAAGCGGGTCTTAGCCGAATTCAGCGCACCCGTCGTGATCAAGGCGTCCGGCCTCGCCGCCGGAAAGGGCGTGATCGTCGCACAAAGCGCGGATGATGCTGAGGCGGCGATCGACGCCATGCTGGAGGATATGGTGTTTGGCGATGCAGGCGGCGAAATTCTGATCGAGGAATTCATGGAGGGCGAGGAGATCTCGCTCTTCGCCATCACGGACGGCGAGCGCGCTCTTCCTCTCCTCGCGGCCCAGGATCACAAGCGTCTCCTCGACGGCGATTTTGGACCCAACACAGGTGGGATGGGCGCTTACGCGCCCACGTCGATTGCCACGCCCGATCTGGTGCGCGAAGTGATGCGCGACATAATCGATCCGACGTTGACTGCGTTGCGCGGAGAGGGTTGTCCTTTCACAGGGCTACTCTACGCCGGGCTCATGCTGACGGATGATGGTCCCAAGGTGGTTGAATTCAATTGCCGGTTCGGCGATCCGGAGACTCAGGCGCTCCTGCCGCTCATGGATTCGTCGTTGCTCGAGCTCGTCGCTTCCGTTGCAGGCGGCGGCACACTCGCCCGCTCGCGCCCTCCGGATTGGAAGCCGCTCTCGGCGGTCACGACCGTGGTAGCCGCGGAAGGATATCCCGACAAACCGAGGACCGGCGACGCGATTGGTTTGCCGGAGCCTGCCGACGATGTCTACGTATTTCAGGCCGGTACAGCGCTCGATTCACGGGGCAATCTCGTCAGCGCTGGCGGGCGAGTGCTAGCAGTGACTGGCGTGGCCGAAAGTTTGTTCGACGCAGCGGAACGATCGCGAGCATACGCGGAAGAAGTCTCCCTGAAGGGAAAACAGCTCCGGCGCGACATTGGATGGCGGGAGCTCACGCGCGGCGTCCGCATTAGCTGAGACAGGGAACACGCCGGAGTGCCGGAATTACCTGAGACCGAGACGATCGCGCGCGATCTCGACGACGCGATCCGAGGACGCAGGATCACCAAGGTCTCCGTGCGAAAAGCCGACGTACTCCGAGAAGTTTCCTCGCGAACACTCGCGCGACGAGTGATAGGCTCCGCCATTGTGCGGAGCTGGCGACGCGCAAAGCTGGTGGTGATCGATCTGGACACAGGCGATCGCCTTGTCGTACAGCCGAGGTTTACTGGAGCACTGCTGATCGACGATGGTAATCTCAATCCATCTGCCCTCGCCTACTCTACCGTGCGGATGGAGCTCGATGACGGACGAGCGCTTCACTACGCAGACGTGCGTCGACTTGGAACTGTCGCGCTTATGGATGAGCGGCGCTTTGCAGAATACTCCGGGAAGCTCGGCATCGAGCCTCTTGACCGTGAGTTCACAGCCAAGCATTTATCGGGTGTTCTTCGGGCGACGAGTCAGCCCGTCAAGAAACTTCTCATGGAGCAGCGCAAAATCGCAGGCATCGGCAACATTTACGCGAACGAGGCGCTCTGGCGCGCGAGGATCGACCCGTCGCGTCCGGCAGCGTCGATTTCCTTGGAGGAATCGCAGCGATTAAGGGACGGCATCGTCGGCGTGCTGACTGAAGCAATAGCGGCCAGAGGCACGAGCTTTCGCGACTATAGGGATGCTCGCGGCCAGCGCGGCTCTTTCGTCGAGAAGCTGGACGCGTACGGACGCGGTGGCCTGCCATGTCATCGCTGCGGCTCGAAGCTCGTCACCACGCACGCCGTCGACGGACGTGCCAC
>DASQPS010000397.1:0-5946 GCA_035643845.1 Gemmatimonadaceae bacterium
CGAGCGCCGTTGAAGCCGTATTGAAAGGATCACCAGCGCCCTGATCGCAAAGGAGCTTCGGGAAACCGATTTGCCCGCGGCTGCGCTCCGCTAGACTGCGACGCCAGCCTTTCCGAGCAGTTGCTTCAGCCCCTCGAGCTGGAGGGCGCCCGACTGCCGCGCAACCTCCTTTCCCTTGTCAAAAACTATCGTCGTCGGAATGCCACGAATCCCGAATCCGCCGGCGGTGCGCGACGAATGATCCGTATTGAGCTTGCCAATGATGGCGCGCCCCTGGACATGTGCGGCAAGCGCGTCAACCGCGGGAGCCATCATCCGACACGGCCCGCACCAGTCAGCGTAAAAATCAACCGCGACCGGGACGTCGCTCTCATTGATGGTGCGGTGAAACGTGTCGTCGTTCAGCGGAACCGGCCGCTCGAGAAGAATTGGGCGGCTGCATTTCCCGCATTTTGGTCCATCTACGACTTTTGTGGCGTCAATCCGATTCCAGGTATCGCAAAACTGGCAACGCACGGTAAGCTTCCTTGCAGTGCCCGTCGCATTCTCGCTCATCAACTCTCCTCAGGTCGGTAGCTTTCCGTCATGACGCATACACAACTGCAAAATTCGCCGCAGGTCGGCGTCACCGCTCCCGACTTTACCGCGCCTTCGACTTCCGGTAAAGACGTGTCGCTGTCGTCCTTTCGCGGAAAGCAGAATGTGCTGCTTGCGTTCTTTCCTCTCGCTTTCACCGGCACGTGCACGAAGGAGCTCGTTTGCTTCACTGAGGACTTCGATCAGTTCGCGGGTCGCGGTGTCGAGATTCTCCCCATATCGGTCGACTCGATACCTTCTCTGAAGGAGTTCAAGACCAAGCTCCAAATGAAGACCGAACTCCTCAGCGACTTCAAACGGGACATTTCGAGGGCTTACGGCGTCCTCAATGAGGACCGCTTTTTCTCAAACCGTGCGTACTTCCTGATCGACCGTGAAGGGGTGGTGGGTTGGTCTCACGTAGAAACGAATAATAGTGCCCGTAGGGATAACTCTGAGATAATCACCGCGATCGAACTGCTGAGCTAGCGGTTGGCGAGTTATGCCGTTATTAGCCGGCTTAACCCGATTTCGGCGGCATTTCGGGGTGACTCGTCAGTAGTGTATTCGTCCATCTCTCTATAGAAACACATCCACGGCAAGATCGCTGGATTGCACCCGCGACCCTTCGCCCAGGCGGAAAAAACGACATGCAGACTCACTCGGCATATCACAAATATTCTCGACACGGGTTCTCCATGATCGAGCTCATTGCGGTTGTATCGATCTTGGGGATCATGGCTGCCGTAGCGAGCCCTGCGATTTCCCGGATCATCCGACACAACCGCGTGAATCGCGCGACTACCGTCATAGCGTCGGACCTTCAGAACGCCTTCGCGGTCGCCGCTCGCCAGCGCGAGCCAGTACGCATCCAAGCGGATCAGGCAAGTCGAAGCTACCAGTTCATCGATCGCGCGACAGGAACCGTCTTGCGGATCCGCACCTTCTACGGTGACACGTCCGAGTACCGACTCGACAAACTCATTTTCACTCCGGCCACGCTCGATGTATTCCCGAACGGCATTTCGTCGGCTCCGCTCAAAGTAGAGACCGGCAATGGCGATTACGGAAAGATCATAAGAGCGAGCACCGCCGGCTTTGTGAGGGTCAGCCAACAATGACAATCGTCTTCGGCAAATTGAGATCTGGCCGTCCGGCTGCGAAGTCCTCCAACGGCAATCGGCAGGGCTTCGCCCTGGTCGAAATAATCGTGGCGATGGTGCTGCTCGCGGTCGCCGTATCGTCGCTTGCGGCGCTCATGTACTCCGTCTCGCAGCAGGGAATGGTTGCGACCGGCAACGCATATCGTAATGGCGTGCTGATGGACCAGGTCAACAGGTACGAAGGCCTCCCATACGACTCGGTAGCGGTGGGCACAGTCAGCACGTCGGTGAGCTCTGCGACGTACCCGCACACTCGCAAGGTCACCGTGACGGAGCCAGTCGCGCAGACGGTCAAGAATATTACGATCGTCATCACTCCGACCAACGTGAAATTCAAGCCCGACACGGTAACCTTTATCCGCACGAAGGCAAAAACCTCGAAGGTCCTCTGCACTACGTGCGTCGACTTGCCTCATAAATCGATATGAAAACAAATATTAATCGCCGCGCTCGTCGCGGTTTCACACTCATCGAGCTACTTGTCGGCGTGGTGATCTTTGCGATCATCGGCGCGCTCTTCACCCAGCTGATAATCACGCAGGGAAGATTCTACGACAAGCAAGGTATGGCCAACGCGGCGCGTAACGTCTCGCGCGCATCGCTCAACCGGGTGATCTCCGACTTTCGAATGATCGAAGCCACGGGCGGTGTCGCGGCTGCTACATCGACTTCGCTTACAATCCGCGTTCCGTATGCCATCGGCATCGACTGTGGAGATGACGGAGCCGGTACGTCACACCTGACGCTGCTTCCCGTTGACTCGACCACTTACGCGCAGGCGGGGTTCTACGGCTACGCGTGGAGAAATCCGTTCACCGGCGCTTATACGTACGTCGAAGGGGGAACCACAGAAGCCACAGGGGATCCCGCGATCTGCACCGCCCAGGCGGTAACGTCCGTTAAGAACGGAAAGGTGGTGAAGGTCAGTCCGGCGCTGCCCGCTGGAGGCGCTTCCGGTCTCGGAACGCCCGTGTTCCTCTACTCGATGGTCCGGTACGAATTCAAGGCGTCCACTGCGATTCCTGGAAAGATTGGACTATACCGAACCAAGATAGCCCCCGGCGGCGGCGAGCAGTCCGAAGAACTCGTAGCTCCGTTCGCGAACACTGCCAAGTGGAAATTTTTTACCCTGAACGGCGGGTCTGTAGCGCAGGATTCCCCAGGGGATTTGAAAAGTCTGCGCGGGCTCGAGCTCCATTTTGACGGCACCAGCGAGACGATTGCGGCAACTAAGCTTGCTCCGGAAAACGCCCCTTTCACAACCGCGGTGTTCTTCAAGAACCGCACTAATTAGCCGAGAGGCTTAATCATATGCTCAACAACAATGAACGCCGTGGGTTCGCCATACCAACCGCGATTCTCGTCATCGCAGTTCTGACCATCATGGTTGCGGGTGGATTCTCCCTCGTCAGCGCAGAGCGCCGGTCGGTCTCGGACCAAAAGTCGCAGATTTCGGCATTTCGTATTGCGGAGCAAGGCCTCGAGATCTATCTGGTGAAGAGAGATTCGCTGCTTGCTACCGCGGGCGCTGGCTGTAATCCGAGCTGCCAGCGCGTCCCGGGACTCAAGGACAGTGTGTCGATCGTCGTTTCCGGCGGTTACGCAAACGTATCGCTGACGCGCCTTCGCGCACCGAAGAACAATCAGTCTGGATTGTACGTCATTCGGTCCAAGGGCGTAGAGACTGCAGGCGCTTATGCGGGAAGTCCGCAAGGTGTCCGCACCGTTGCTCAGTACGTGCTCTGGGAGCCGGCGCCCATGCAGGTTCTGGCTGGTTGGACGGCGCTCTCCGGCCTGCAGAAGAACGGTACCGCCGGAACTATCGGCGGAATCGATCTATGCGGCCAGGCAGACACCCTCGCAGGCGTCGTAGTCCCTGTCAATCCAGGATACACTGGCAAGACAACGGCGGCCGTCGGCGATCCGCCGATCGACACCGTTACATCCGATTCAGTGCGAATTGACTGGAACGGAATCGTGAACGGAAACGCGATCACGCCGTCGGTAATCATTCCTGGAGGCTCGTTCCCATCGGCTGCCGCGTTCGCTGACACTAGCTATTACCCGGTCATTCGCGTGAACCAGGCGGATTGGACCATTCCGTGGTCAGGCCAAGGCATGATCATCGCGACCGGAAACGTAACGATCAGCGGGAGCACCACCTGGAAAGGCGTTCTTCTCGTGGGCGGCGACATTACCTCGAATGGCGATAACGGTATACAAGGCGCAACGGTCAGCGGCTTGAACATCAAGCTCGGGACCTACGTGCCGTCGTCGACTGCCAATGGTACCAAGAGCTACAACTTCAACTCGTGTGAAGTGTCGAAGGCAACCAGCCCGGCGGGCTCGCTCGTCACCCTGCGCAATACGTGGGTCGACAACTGGGTGGAATACTAATGTCCGCCGAGGTCGGGTCCGCGAGAAAACCTCGCCGGGGATTTGTAATCGGCGAGCTGCTCGTCGCCGTGTTGCTCCTGGCAGTGGCTGTTTCCTCGCTGGCCGCGCTCATGTACTCTGTGTCGCGTCGGCCCGAGGGCCGCGAACCGGTAGTGTGCGCGGCAAAGTCGTCCGAGGCGTCAAGCAAGTGCGCGCCCAAGGTGACGGCCGGCGGTGGTGAGAAAGTGCTGCGCTCGAGCTGCGTGGCCAAGGATGGAACTGTAACGCGCGGTTGTACCGACTCCGCGCTTGCCTCAGGTGAAACGATCCTCAAGACGAAGACGGACTCGGTGTCCGCGGCTCTCGTTGCGAAGAAGAAAGCCGAGGCGCCGGCGAGGAAACCGTACCAGGGATTTATTCGCTGAGGATTAAGCGGGAAGCGCGAAGGTGGAAGGGGGAAGCACCGAGGTAATGCGTCGCGAGCTCGCGTTGAAGCAGGGATAGCGCGGATATAAGTTAGGCGGAAATGCGAAACGCATTTCCGCTTTTGTTTTCTCTCCCGCAAGTATGACTGATGAAAATCCTCGTGATAGAAGACGATCCCACCGTAGGCCAATTCGTCAAGCGGGGGTTCGAGGAGCAGCGATGGGGTGTCGACCTCGTGGCAAACGGCGACGACGGCGAAGCCCGAGCCATTGCCGAAGAGTATGACGTCGTCGTGCTCGACATGCGTCTGCCGGGGAAGTCGGGCGCGCAGGTTCTTCATGATCTTCGCGCCCGCGGATTCGATCGCCCCGTGCTGATTCTTACCGCGCAGGACGCGGTGGACTCCAAGGTCGAGACGCTGCGTGCCGGCGCTGATGACTATGTAACCAAGCCGTTCGCGTTCGAGGAGCTTCTGGCGCGAGTCGAAGCGCTGTCGCGACGCCCCCGCGCGAGACTCTCACCTATTCTCAGGACGGCCGACCTCACTCTCAATCTCGACACGCGAGAGGTCGCGCGGGACGGTCACTCGATCGAACTGACTCCCAAGGAGTACACCGTTCTCGAGTATCTCATGCGCCACACTGGCCGGGTAATGAGCCGGACCCTGATCACGGAGTACGCGTGGGGGTATCACTTCGATCCAGGGACGAACATCGTCGACGTCGTGATAAACCACCTGCGAAAAAAAATAGACGCAAGCAGCGCCCATCGGCTGATTCACACCATTCGCGGTGTCGGGTACGTGATCCGTGAAGAGGGCGCCCCCGGAAAGGCCAGTTAGAAGCCGTGTTGTCGACGCGCGTAAAGCTGACGGCGGCGTTCGTACTCGGAATGATCGCGGTCGCGCTGACATTGTTTCTCTCTCTGGTGACGGCGCGGAACAACGCGGTCTATCACGACATCGCGCAGTATGCGGCGGCGCAGGGCGATCTCGCGGCGCGGATAATCAGTGAAGCGCAGCAGTCGGGCGAAACGATTGTGGCCACGAGCGACACTGCACTCATCCAGTCTCTTTCACCGGCGCTAGCCGCGCGGCTCCAGACTGTCCCGGGATACATCGTCATCGTGGACACATCGGGACGAGCTGTTTATCGGTCGAACGACGTACTGCGACTCAAAGGTCAGGACATGGGGGTGCTGCAGACTCAGCTCGACTCCCTGCAGAAATCCGGTGAGGCTCTCATCTTCTCGCTTGACTCGCTGCAGGACAAGCTCCTCTTCGTGTCCCATTCCCTCCCGGGAAATCCTGGCGGCCTGAGTCGAATTGCGTCGGGTGCCGTCGCGACTCGAGCAGATACGATCCCCACCGACTATATGTTCGACTCACTGCTGTTGATCTCGCTCA
>DASQPS010000398.1:0-6991 GCA_035643845.1 Gemmatimonadaceae bacterium
GTACGACCCAAAAATGTGAATTCTGTCCTTTACGATCGGACCACCAATGCTCAATGCTGAAACAGTGCGGTTGTACGGCGGTCTCTGGAAGGTCGTGGGATTCGCCTTTTTCTGAGCGAGCTGAAACGTGTCGAGTTGCACCATCGACGCATTCTGGTAGCCGACGAGTGCGTTGCCGCTCCAGACGTTACCGCCTGATTTTGTCGTCGCTGTGATCACAGCACTCGTCGCCTTCTGGTACTCGGCCTTGAAGTTCTGCGATATAACGCGGTACTGATCCACTGCATTTCGCGGAAAAGGATTGCCGCGACTGGCATCTTGTCCAGCGATACCACCTTGGGTCAGATCGTTCTTGAAGCTGGTGCCATCGACGAAGAGGTTCACGCTGGCCGGTGCTTGCCCGCCCGCGGAAACCGTCCTGAATTGGCCATTCGTGCGGTCTTCAGTGACGGTTACACCAGGCGCGAGCTGCGCGAGATCCAGGAAATTGCGGCTTGGCGTCGGAAGTTTGGCGATCTGCGCCTGGGTTACGTTGGTGGCAGATTCCGATGTTCGCGTTTCGATTCCTGTGGTCGCGGTGACAACTTGCGTTTCAAGTTGCGCCGCCTGTGATGCCAGAGCGAAATCCTGGATCTGAGTGGAACCTATCTGTACGACGACTGTCCGAGTCTCGGGAGCCGTGCCGATTCGCCGCACTGTGACGCTGTAGGTGCCCGGTACCAGTCCGACGAGCGTATACGCGCCGGCATCGTTCGACAGCGCGTTCCTGGTAATTCCTGTATTTACGTTGCGCGCCGCAATCTGCGCACTCACGATCGGCGCGCCGTTGTCTCCGGTGACTGTGCCGCGCACCGTTCCGGTGGCATTCTGCGCGGCCAAGCTTCCGCCCGCAACACAGAGGAGTCCGAGACACAGACTCAATGTCCGCATAAAGTGTTTGAATTCCCACTTCCTGATGTTCATGTACGTCTCCTGAAGGTGTTGTTTCAATCGGTTGGTATCCGTTTCGTCTTGCTTCAAATCGGGATAGAGTCCCTCTTGAGCGTTCTCGGCGGCGGCCGCTCCGCCGGCTCTCCGCCTGTCGACCGCCGGATGACAAGCTCCGTCGATACTCGTTCGCGCCGACGCGCGTGGTCGTTCTTGTGCGTCACTCCGTGCAGTAGCATCTCGACCGCTCTCGAACCCAGTTCGCATATCGGGACGTGCACCGAAGAGAGCGGTGGATCCATGAACCGCGCGAGTGGGATATCATCGAAGCCGGCGACCGCCATGTCTTCGGGCACTCGCACCCCAGATTCTCGGAGCGCACTCAACGCTCCGATCGCCATCGAATCATTCGCGGCGAAAATCGCCGTCGGACGCCTACGCATCGACAGGAGCTCCAACGTCGCCGCATAACCGCCCGCTTCGGTGAAATCGCCTTCCCGCTCGAGCTCGCAGTCAGGAGCAATCCCGAATTCGCGCAATGCCATGCGATACCCGCGCAGCCGCTCGGCCGCATCATAGTTCCGAGGCGAGCCCTTGATGATCGCGATGCGAGCATGACCCTTGGCAACCAGGTCGTTTACCATTTCCCGCGCTCCGCGACAGTTCTGGATCGTGAGCGAATCGATCTCGTTCCCCCTCGACACCGAGCATAAGAGCACCACGGGAATCGTGCTCGGCAAATTCAACAGCGATTCGGCGTCGAGGTCGGGCGACATCGCAACGACCCCATCCACTCGCCCGCGCATCGCCCTCATCGCGGTCTCGATTCCAGTCTTGTCAGCGTAAGATCTCGAGATCAGAAGATGGAATCCGTGACGCTGCGCCGTTGAGTCCATACCGCGAATCACTTCGGAAAAGAATTCGCCATAGAGATCCGGCAGAAGTACGCCAAGTGTCTCGGTCTTGCTCGTGATGAGGCTCCGCGCTCCACTGTGTGGGACGTAGCGCATCCTCCCCGCAACTTCGTGAATGAGCTGCCGAGTGTCTTCGCTGACGGGTCCGCTGCCGTTGAGAACCCGGGAGACGGTGGCGACGGACATTCGTGCTTCACGTGCGACGTCCTTGATCGTGACCATTCTACCCTTGGGCTGGTGGCCGATCGTGCCTCGAATTGGGGTAATATGTAATCGTTTACATAGAGGGCGCCAGAGAGAACTTTTCGGACCGCCCGGGCCCGACGCCCTTCCCCGGAACAGCCTCGCCGCCGAACTTTCGCGGGTGAAGATCCGACACTTCAGATTCCTCGGGTTCGGCATCGTTTGCGCACTCACCGCCTGCCGCGAAGTCGCCCCGGCGTTCGGTCCCAACATCCCCCTCGCCCGCCAGAACGCCGAAGAATTTTTTTATTCCGTCGGGTCGCGGTTCACCAACATCCAGCGACCAGAGCGAATCCTCCGCGCCCGTGCGCAGTTCGGGCACTACGCTCTCACCCCATCCGGCGTTTACAACGACACGACAATCTGGCTCTCGATCGGTCCCGACAGCGCTCGGCTCTTCGGTGACGAAGGATATTTTTCCGTCGATCGCTACATCGTAAACGCAAAGCTGGCGACGACCCCGCCCGATGCACTCACCGAGTCGCACGAGATCGTGCGGCTCAGAAAGCTCACCGACAGCGATTACGAATGGTTCACTAACGTAGACGTCGCACTCGGCAGAATCGCGGCAAAGGACATCTCAGACGTCCTCACGGCCGCCCTTGCCGCGGGTGAAGGAAAAACGTCTGCGGCAATTCGCGCGAACTACTCCACCAGCTTTCCGCGCACCGACGCGGCACTCGGCAGACTTTTCACAATCGACACTCTCGACGCGACACCTGATGGTGATGGAGCAACCACCTACAATCTTGCGATCAGGCTCACGCCCGAAATTCTAAAGGCGACGATGCCGCACTATGCCGCGTACATCGACAAGTACATCAGCAAAGGAAAATATCGAATAGCACTCATCGACAAGACGGGCGCCCACTGGTTCGATGCGTGGGCCGCCAACTATTACATGCATTTCCGGCTGCGCACGAAAGACGGACACTTCGCCCCGCTCGCGGGCCCGATGCGGGCGATGCCGGAACAGCTCGCTATCCAGATGGACATGTCGATGAAGATCCTGCTGTTCACGGTTGGCTGGACGGAGATGATGGGAGATTTCGAGTTCATCAACACGCCGCACGAGCGCGGCTGGTCGATGCGCTTCGCCAATGAGCCGAAATGGGTGCTGCCGCCGACGGTCGGTTCGCTGCTGCGGGGACCACTGCGCCGACCGTTCGAGGGAGGCGGGATCCCGATCCGAATCTCGATCAGAGACAACCCCGGCGCGCAGACGATTCTCAACCGCAGATTCTCTCTCGTAGTGCAGGAGAGCGGGCTGCTGCGATTCCTGAATCGATTGAGCGGCACGGCCGTCGGAGATTTTCTGGGGCCGTCGGAGCGAGAGGCGAACCGGTTCAACGCCGACGCATTTCGCGCCTTGCGAACCGATGTGGCTGACTTGCTCAAATAATTCTCTCGGCTTTCAGTTGCCTTGGTGCCATGCATCCAGGTTTTCCGTTGCGTTGCGTCGATGCATTCCAACCTGGACGTCCTGAGCGGCATCGTATGACGATGCTTACAAAGCCGGAATACCTCTCCTTCCTATGCCTCGTTAGCCTCGCCGCGTGCCGGACGACGCCGGAGCTCTTTTACGACGTGGGCATCGATCCGCACAACCCATCGAACATCCAGGTCAATATGCAGATCGAGCACGGACCCAGATCAGTCCGTGTAGCGATGGCTGTCCACCCGGAATACAACGATCGCTACTGGCGCTACATCCACGATTTACAGGCGAACGGTTTTGACAAGCGGGCAATTTTGGCGATCGATCGCGAGAATGTGTGGCGTGTCATCAGTCATGCGGGTTGGGCGCAAGTAGGATATCGGATCGTTCCAGCGAAGGAGGATCCGACTAATCGACCCGTGTGGCATACGGCGCTGCGCATTGATGGCGGATCGATAAACCCGATGGACATTTTTCTCTATTTGCCGGATTTCCCGCACGCAAAAGCAAGAATCCGGTTCACCGGTGCATTCCCCCCAATACTGTGGGATGCGTCAGGAGACCATTCCGGCGGCTACTCTCTAACTCAGTTCGGGTTGGACGAGGAGTTCGAAACCGACGTCGAGACGCTCCTTGACAGCCCCATTCTGTACGGGCCTTCGATTCGGACCTGGAACTTCACAGTAAGAGGCACCCCGCACACAATTGCGTACTGGCCGTTACCCGACGCAGTGCCGTTCGATACCATCGCCTTCGTCGATGCAATAACGAAGGTCGCAGAAAAGGCGGTCGATGTTTTTGGCCGACCACCCTATTCGCACTACATCTTCATGCTCGAAGATGGTGCCTGGGGCGCGCTCGAACACAAGAATGCCGTCACCATCGGCATGCCGAGCCGAGACCTCGCACGCGATCCGTACATGTACTTGCCGGAGCTGACACACGAGTTTTTTCACACCTGGAACTTGATGCGGTTGTATCCCGAAGGGCGTGGGAGACTGAGTGCAGATCCGCCGGAACACTCGAAAGGGCTTTGGCTGAGCGAAGGTGTCACGATGTATTACGCCGAGGCACTCACTCGGCGCGCGGGCTTTCCCGAGCGCGGGCTGCCGCGTACCGATTTGTTGGCCGAGGAGCTAGAGTCGTACTTCAATAGCCCCGGCAATTTCCGAATCTCGCCGGAGCTCGCCAGCGAGCGGGCCGTCGACAGCACTGGTATCAACGGCGACTACGAGCCCAACTATTACACTCAAGGCCGCCTTATCGGGACAGCCCTTGATCTCATTATCGGAGATTCCACTGGTGGTCGTCGCGGGTTGGACGATGTCATGCGCGCCATGTACTCGCAGTTTGCGATGAAGCGCGGTTTCACGTCGAGCGATGTCGAGCGTACTGCGTCCTCGGCTTGCGGCTGTGACTTGCATCGCTTCTTCGAGGAGCACGTACGCAATCCGCAGGCGCTAGACTTCAACAAATATCTGGCGACGATTGGTTATCGCGTCGTCGTCGACACCGTTCCCGCGGTTGACAGCGCCGGCGCGCGCCTGCCCGATCTCCGGATTTGGGCGTTCGCGCCGCCTAGCGGTGGACGCATGCGCGTGATGATCAGCGATCCCTCGAGCGTTTGGGCGAAGGCAGGTTTGCACACTGGAACGGAGTTAATCGCGTTCAACGGCGCACGTATCGACTCCTTCCCTGACTTTCGCCATGCGATTCGATCAGTGAAGCTGGGAGACGCGGTTCCAGTCGACATAATGCAGGACGGCTTCGCATCGCGTGTGAGCGTCACCGTAGTCGGATACAATCGAGTGCGAGTGCGGCTAGTCGAGGTGCCGAACATCACACCTGCTCAGAGCGAACGACGCCGTCGGTGGCTGAGCGCGACTCCTGACTAATGATTCCAACCGGCGCGGCTCCGCGGAAATCCCCCCGCGCGAAAGCCGAGCCCATGTTGTAGATTCGCGTTTAGCGGCACGATGCTGGCTCGTAACTGGCCGACGACTAAGTGCTGTACGACACCCGAATTCCGAGATCATGTCATGACCCTCACGACTACGGACAATCTCGCAATCGCACGCCGTTACCTCGAAGCGCTCGAGAATGGCGCGGAGGGAAACGCTCTCGCGGAGTTCTTCACCGAGGACGCGGTGCAGGAGGAGTTTCCAAACCGACTCCAGCCGATTGGATGCCACCGCGATCTGACTGCGATGCTCAGCGAAGCGAAGAAGGAAAAGAAAACGCTGCGCGCCCAGAAGTTCGACATTCTGAATTCGATCGTCGACGGAGATTCAGTGGCGCTCGAGATTCTGTGGAGCGGGTACCTCGCCGTGCCCGTCGACACTCTTCCCGCCGACTCGGAGATGCGGTCCCACATGTCGGTGTGGCTGGAATTCCGCGATGGGAAGATTTTCCGGCAGCACAAGTACGACTGCTTCGATCCGTGGTGGGTGTAGAGTCCAGGCACTCGGGAGGCGTTCTAGGTTTTCCAACTACCAAGAACGGGATGCGAGAGGTCAGAAGCGTAGCTGGCAGATTGTCAGTTCATTACGTCCGGACGTTCCCGCGCGCGGATCGTGACACAGGCGGCGGACTTTACCGTCACGACCAGAGTTAAGTCGGAGAGGGTTGAACTAAACCACTGACATCTCTGCCTCTGACCTCTCGGATCCCGGTCCTTGCAGTTCCTGGAGCCTTTCCGCGCCGAGATGCCAGATAACAGATAACACAAACGCCGCAAACTCTTTGAGTCTGCGGCGAATTTATTTGGCGGTCGCCCGCCCAATCGTGCCACGCACGCCGTCATTGGAACTCTACGTCCTACCGAGCGGCGGCGGGCAGCCTTTCAATTTTCCAGCTGCGAAATCAAGTGGAGCTGAGGGGGATCGAACCCCTGACCTCTGCAGTGCGATTGCAGCGCTCTCCCAGCTGAGCTACAGCCCCGCGATTTCGCGACGGACTGTCCTCGAACTAGTCGGGCTGATCCGTCGCACCGGATCAAAGCAAAAGCCCCGCGGAACAACGCGGGGCCGCTCTTATCTGAACCTAGCGGATCCGCGCCTGAAGTCAAGACCCAAACTATCGTCTCAGGCCTGTAACTCTTTACCTAACCTAAAGATACGATTAGGTGTACCGGTAATGGACGACCACACACGAAGATGGTAACAATCCTGGCTCCATCGCGCCGGGCTCCTGAAGTCTGGCCACCGAGACGGAAGTTTTAGCGCCACACTGAGCTCTCTATTGCTATAGGCTGAAACGCACCGAAAGCACTCAATGCAAAAGAGCGCCAAGGGGAGTGCTCAATGCAAACAACAAAAAAATCACCGCTCCGGCGAGCGGAGCCGTAACGCCACGAGGAGCGATCCGTTTGATCAGAATCATCCGCTTCATCCGGTTAAAACTTCAGTCTCGGTGGCCAGATTTCAGGGGCCCAGCGGCGAGATCTAACCGGCGATGCTCTGGCCGCCCA
>DASQPS010000399.1:0-7839 GCA_035643845.1 Gemmatimonadaceae bacterium
TGCTGATGGCGATCATCGACCCATCAAACGACAGCACGTGATCATTGTTGTTGTGCGTCGCGAAGGCGGTGTTGATGGCTTCGGTTGCGCGCGCTGCAAGATCGAAGCGGTACAGCCGACCTTCCTGCGCGTAGATGAGCGCCTTTCCATCGCGCGTCCAGTTCGGTGCCTGGAAAGATCCAGAATATTGGTGGACGATCGTCGCGTTGCGCGTTGCGACATCGAGGATCTCGAGGTTGCTGCCCAGATACTGTCGATACGCTACGAGCGTCGCGGCAGCCGGTATCGTGATGCGGACGTTGCTGAATGTGCCGCGTTCGAGGGCCGTATCGTTGTGCGCGCACACAAACAGTCCGACGTACACAGTATCGGGTAACACGACGTCGGAGATCTGCTGCGTGATGAGGGTGTCGCCGAATTGCGCGACCGACATGATGTAGGCACCGTCGTGCCGCTCCAGCTGTATCACGGCATCGAGGCCGCGCTCAGCCAGACTATCCGCGGACTTTGCTTCCTCCGTAGTCGCTCCAGCAGTGCGGCGGAACTGCATCGAGACGAGTCCGTTGCCGTGAACTGCTGCGGTCACGTGCGGCGCGTTGGTGTCGAGCGATGGACGAATGGTCCATCCAATCTTCCGATGCGCTTCTACACCGCGGCCTACGAATCTCGCGCGCGCTGACAGAATAAAATTCCCCGTCATCCGCTTCCACACGAAATGGAAATCGTCGCGGTCGCCCCACATGTTCTGTCCGGACCCAGCTATCTCGTACTGCTGGCGCTCTGCGTTGTACGAGACCGAGCCGGGACGACTGACGTGGCCGACATCCGTCTGTGAATCGAATACGCCTATGGCAGCCGGTGCCTGAGAATGCAATATGGCACCCGACTGACCAATCCCGGACGCGATGGTCTGCCCAGCCAGCGAAACGCCAATCGATGCGAGGCTCATTGTCACTATCACAAAGCGGCAGAAAACATTCATCGGGTTGTCATTCCGGGTTGATGTTTCTGGTCGATGCGTGACCGCTAGAGATTGTCGTCCACGCGACCCGTTTCTGCAATGCCCGCGACCTAACGCCTGCGCCCGGCTTCGGATACGTTAGATGACACATCCGTCCCAGACCACCACTCCAACATTCGTTGGACACGAGTACGCACATGACCAGACACGCCAGCATCCTCGGGACAGTCGGCAATACTCCAGTCGTAAAGATCAACAAGCTCGCGCCGCCGAACGTCAATCTCTACGTCAAAATCGAAGCATTCAACCCTCTTGGCTCCGTAAAAGACCGCCTCGCGCTCGGCGTCATCGAAGATGCGGAGCGCTCGGGCAAGCTCAAGCCGGGACAGACAGTCGTAGAAGCAACGAGCGGCAACACCGGCATCGGGCTCGCAATGGTTTGTGCGGCGAAAGGTTATCCGTTCGTCGCAGTCATGGCTGAATCGTTCAGCATCGAGCGCAGAAAGCTGATGCGCTTTCTTGGCGCGAAGGTGGTTCTGACGGCGCCCGCTGAAGGCGCGACTGGCATGGTCAAGAAGACAATCGAGCTCGCCAGGAAAAATGGGTGGTTCTACACGCGACAATTCGAGAACGAAGCGAACGCCGATTTCCACTCGCGTACGACAGCGCGCGAGATCATCAATGATTTCAAGGGCGAGCGACTCGACTACTGGGTGACTGGCTTCGGAACCGGTGGAACGCTCAAAGGCGTCGGTCGCGTTCTCGCCGCGGAGCGTCCGGAAGTAAAGGTCGTAGTCGCCGAGCCGGCGGACGCGCCGATGCTGACGAGCAAGACACCGCAGGAGGCTAACGCGGACGGCTCGCCCGCTGCTAAGCATCCCTCGTGGAAGTCACATCCAATTCAAGGCTGGAGTCCGGACTTCATCGCGAAGCTCACCGCCGACGCTGTCGAGATGGACATCGTCGACGAGGTGATAACGATTCCAGGTCCACAGGCCATGCAATGCAGCAAGGATCTGGCGCGGAGCGAAGGAATATTCGTCGGCATCTCATCGGGCGCGACATTCGCCGCGGCGCTCGACGTCGCCAAGCGCGCGGGCAAAGGCACCACGATCCTCTGCATGCTTCCCGACACGGGCGAGCGCTATCTGACGACGCCGCTCTTCGGGGAGATCCTCGCCGAGATGAACGACGAAGAGATGGCAATCGCCAAAACCGTTTCATGAGAGTGATTCTCCGACCAGCAGCGTTTCTGCTGCTCATCGCAGCCACGCTTTCCGCGCAGACGAAAACGATCGCCGAGCGGTTGGGCTACCCGGCGGATTCGAAGCTGCTGATTCTGCACGCGGACGACCTGGGCGTCGCGCACTCGGAGGACGTCGCGAGCTTCGACGCACTAGACCGCGGCGCTGTCTCGTCGGCGAGCGTGATGATGCCGACGCCGTGGGTGACGGAAGTCGCCAATTACTTCAAGGCTCACCCAGACGCTGACATCGGCCTGCATCTCACTCTTACCGCCGAATGGCAGACCTATCGGTGGGGCAGTGTGGCGCCGCGCGACAAAGTCCCGAGCCTTCTGGATTCCGCGGGGATCTTTCCAAACGATGAAAAGATCGTCGCCGCCAACGCCAAACCGGCGGAGGTCGAGATCGAGCTCCGCGCGCAGATCGAGCGCGCGCTCGCCCTCGGCATTCATCCGACGCACGTCGACAGTCACATGGGCTCGCTGTTCACCACACCCGCTTTGATCGCGACGTACGTGAAAGTCGCGCACGAATACCATCTTCCATTTCTCGCTCTGAAGGGAAGTCCGCTCGCCGGTCCGGGAGCTGGTCTATCGCCGCGGGACATCGTGCTCGACGCGGTAATCATCGCCGGCGACGACGTGCCGCGCGACAAGTGGAAGGAGTTCTACCTTAACGCCATCGCCGGGATCAAGCCCGGGCTCACTGAGATGATCGTCCACCTCGGCCACGACGACGCCGAGCTACAGGCGATCACCGTGAACCACGAGCCGTACGGCGCGGCGTGGCGCCAGCGGGACTATGACATGGTGAGGAGCGCCGAGTTCAGGAAGGCGCTCGCGGACAACCACGTGATACTCGTGAAGTGGAAGGACCTCGGAAGGATCGCGCAGCAGCCCTGAGATCAGACGTGCGCGGCTTCGGCGGTTTGCTTCGTCACCATCGCACCGAGCCGCGCGCGATCTTCTGAAGCCGGATCGAATCCGTCCGCTCGAATGTCCAGGAGCAAGCTGTACGGACTGTCCGGCGAATATTCGGCGCGAATGCGCACATGCGAACCAGGTTCCGCGAAGGCCAGCTTCTGTTCGACGAGCTCCGCGAGATGCGTGAGGCCCTGGGCCGACCCACGAATGGCGTGGCCATCGAGCCCCGCATCGGGCCACGTCATTATTTCGAGAGAGCCGTACGGTCCATAATGCTCGCGCTTTCCGACCGTAGCGTACTTCGAATCGGCGACGTAACCGAGCAGCAGGTCGGGAAAGTAAAGCAATCCGCGCCTGTCGCCGGTAAGAGTCCACAGTCTCTTGTGGTCATCCCGCTCGCAGAAGAAGCCGAGCTTGCGCCATTCCCTCTTGATCTGCTCGTCGGTCATGTCGGCGCGCGCATGCTTGTCGCCAATGTCGCCGCGCCTGTACGCGAGCAGCCCGAACGAAAGAATTGTCACCAGTGCTAGTGGGAGCATGATTCGCCTCGCCTAGCTGGGGTTTGGCGGCGCCGTTCCGAGCGCGCCGCAAGTGGTCTTACAGAATCCCTGCGCTCCGGACGCGGAAGTCAACGTTATCGGCCATCCACTTCCAGAGCTCAGTCTGGTTGTCGGGCGCGGCGTTGGCGTGGTAATGCGATCTCCACGTCGCCATCACTTCGTCGTCGACGGTCCACATCCGCACTCGGCGGCGCGGGACATTCTTCTCCCAGTGCACGGCGACTGTCGGGCGTGGATAGAGGATGCGCAGCGTCGTGTTCTTGGAGAGATACTCCAGTCCGCTGACGTTGATCTTCTTGTACTTGCTCAGGCTGTCGTTCTTCTCCGACGGAGTATCCGGAATCCCATCGGTGAGCAGCACGATGTTGATGGGCGACAGCACGAGGTTCTGACGCTTGACGAGCGTCGCGACGCGATCGAAGAACGGATTGAAATCCGTGAGTCCATCGCGTGACGGATATTCCTTATGCAGATACTTCGTGATCTCGGCGACGCTCATGTGCTCGAACGTGTCGATTGGCTGGAACGATTTTGTCTCTCCAGGCTTCTCGCCACCGATCGAGCCGACGAACACTGCCGTCGGCTGTTTGAGTCCGCCGAGTCCGTGGATATGCGCGTAGAGATAGTTGGCGGCGAAGTCGATTGAGCTTTCGTACCGTCCCTTGCTCTCGAACGATCCGCTGACGTCGATGCCGATGACGAGCGTGGATCTCGCGACCCTCGACGTCGTCCCCGCGGCCGGCGCGCACGCCACGGCCGCGCCCACCAGCAGGGCCGCCGAGACAGCACGACCCGTTAAGCCGAGCAAGCGGAATGAGTGACTTGTCATCAAGCTACCCTCGGCCTGGGATCATGCGGGGTACGCATTGCCGGACGCGATTCGAGCGTCGGCCTGGATCCACCGGCCATTGGCGTCGCGGCGAGAATATCCTCGAGCGAGTTGAATGGCAGTGAGAACATCGGGCGCGACTGCACGGCGACGACCGCGAAATTGATCGCAGCTGCAAGAAGCTGCAGGACCGGCAGCGAGAGCAATTCGAACATCCGCTTTGCTTCCGCGTGGAACCACTCCGTTTCGGCTTTCAATGCGTTGACAGGTGCGCGCCAGAGATCTGGTTGCACAGGTGATGCAACGATGCGCGCGCCACCTTCCTGCGATATCGTCTGGCGCGAAAGAACGGCCAGCAATGCCGGCGTACCGAAACGACCGAACAGGAACCACGACATGCCGCGCACGCCCATCCATCCAAAGGATGCGAGAGCGAGCGTTGCACCAAGACCAAGCTGCACCGAGCCGCCCGACTGCTGGGCGATCCACGGCGTGATCGCGTCGATCAGCTCGCGGTAAAGGAAGATGACCTCGAAGAACATCACCGCGCTCTCGACGACTAGCATCTGTATGATCGTACCGGTCTTCTTCGCCTTGACCGCTTCGGTGACTACCTGCACGCAGGCAAAGCTTCCCGCCACCAGCATGAACAGGAACACCCAGAGCAGCGGTGCCATCACGCGCGGATTCGGATCGAAGCCGGTGAGACTGCCGAACACTTCGTTGAGCGTCGGCTGCAGCGTGAAGGTGAAGATGGTCGATTCTATGGAGCACCAGAGAACGAGAACGAGGAACGCAACCCATGGCACACCCGGCTGGAAGTAGCTGCGCGACGTCCAGTCGAGCAGCGTCAGCGGCGAGCGAACCAGGCCGACGATCATGTTCTTGAACATCAGGAAGGCGAAGCGGATAGATCCGATCGTCCAGCCGACGAGCGCGACGAACACGCGCATTATTCCCGTCCAGAAAAGCCAGATGCAGCGGCCCGCATCCCACCACGTCATGAGCAACGCGGTGAGGAAAGTGCCGCGGCCCGACCGGAAGGGAAGCGTGTAAAGAGAGACAGCGGTGCACCACATCCCCGCCGCGAGCATCAGCGCGGGCACGAGGAGCACGACCCACGCGACTACACGAACTGCCGGATGTCCGGCGGTCCAGGTCGGGGTCATCGCCGCTTGCCAATGCGCCAGCCAGCTTAGTGGAGAAAGAAGTGCGAGCACCGCGCTCTGCCATTGCGCGGGAAATAGTTGCGCAAACGATTCGAACATTGTCGACCTCTTGGCGTGTCTGGGAGTGGGACGAACCAAGCTCATCCGGGATACCGGGCTTCGGAACCTGTTCGCTCGGAGGCCCAAAAAGACGCGGGGAAGCGCAGATTTCAGGCTCCAGGAACGGCTTCCCCGCACACGCAGGCATTGCACGATGTCCGAGTTTTTTCAGGACCCGCCAAGGCTCGGCAACCAATTCGACGACGACGCGCTCCTTCGCGGCTACCTTCGCTGGCGACTGCCCGCGAAAATGCTCGAAGAAATCGAGCCGGATCTCCATCGACTCGGACATCGCGTTGCATCCGATATCCTCGCGCTCGCCGAAGCTGCCGAAGCGCAGCCGCCGAAGCACACACCATATGATGCCTGGGGCAAGCGCATCGACCGCATTGAGACCAGCGATGCCTGGCGCGAGCTCGATCACATCTCGGCAACCGAAGGAATCGTCGCGACTGCGTACGAGCGCGCGCACGGCGCACATTCACGCATCGATCAGTTCGCGCGATTGTACCTGTTCGCGCCGTCATCGGCGTTGTACAGCTGCCCATTGGCGATGACCGACGGCGCCGCGCGATTCCTGGAAGTGCACGGCGATGACAAAGTGCGAGACGTCTTCACGCATCTCACATCCCGGGATCCGGAAAAATTCTGGACATCCGGACAATGGATGACCGAGCGCACTGGTGGATCGGACGTCGGGTCCACTTCGACCGTCGCGCGCCGCGACAAAGTAAGCGGACAATACAATCTTCACGGATCGAAGTGGTTCACGTCTGCGACGACTTCTCAGGTGGCGATGACTCTCGCGCGCATCGAAGGCGCGCCGACTGGAAGTCAGGGACTGAGCGTGTTCCTGATCGAGCTGCGCGACGAAGACGGAACGCTGCGCGGAATTCGCGTCGACCGTCTCAAGGACAAACTCGGCACTCGGGCATTGCCGACCGCTGAGCTGGAGCTGATTGGAACGCCGGCGGCACTGGTCGGTGGAGAAGGCGACGGCGTTCGCAAGATCGCGACGCTATTCAACGTCACGCGGGTGTACAACGCTGTCGCCGCGGTCGCGGGCATGAGACGCGCGATTGCTCTCGCCAGCGATTACGCGCGGAGAAGGCGCGCGTTCGGAAAGCTGCTCATCGAGCATCCGCTCCATCTCGAGACGCTCGCTGCGCTCCACCTCGAACATCGCGCGTCTTTCCTGCTCGCTTTTCGCGTCGTCGAGCTTCTTGGTAAGGAAGAAAACGGTGGGGCAAGCGACGCCGAGCTCAAGCTGCTGCGACTGTTGATTCCGATAGCGAAGCTCTATACGGCGAAGCGGGCGATAGCGGTCGCGAGCGAAGCGATCGAGGCGTTCGGTGGCGAGGGATACATCGAGGACAGCGGGATCCCGAAGCTGCTGCGCGACGCGCAGGTGCTCTCGATCTGGGAAGGCACGACCAACATCCTGAGTCTCGATGCGCTGCGCGCAATCGAGCGCACCGACGCGTTCGCAGTGTGGCAGCAGGATGTGCGCGCGCGTCTGTCGGGAATCAGAAGCGATGATCTTGCAACGAACGTCGAAAGCGTCGCGCGCGCCCTCGACAAAATCGCGCAATACGCAGCGTACGCACAGCGTGAAGGCAGCGATTTGCAGCAGGCAGGAGCGCGGTCGTTCGCGTACTCGATCGCGCGCATCGAGGCGGGGACTCTTCTCATCGAGTACGCCGCGGCAAATTCGGACGGCGCCTCGCTCGCCTCAGCGCGGCGGTGGTGCTGCCAGAATCTCGCGCCTTTGACAACCGCCGACGAGAATCACCGAGCGGATTCCGCGTCGATTGAGAAGGAATGATTCGAAGTGGCCCTTTGATCAGCTACTGCTACCGCCGTTCAGTGATTACGGGTACCGCCGTCCAGTAGTTACCAGTACCGCCGTCCAGCAGTTACCGCCCTTCAGCCGTCAAAAAAATCCACCTCGCCCGTCTCGAGCGAGTACTCCGCTCCGACGACGAGCAATCCCTGCTCTTCGATCAGCTGCTCGAGTAGCTGCGACCCGTGCCGCAGATGATCGGCGGACGCGC
>DASQPS010000400.1:0-10181 GCA_035643845.1 Gemmatimonadaceae bacterium
AGCGTGGATCTTCAGCACGTCGTTGAAGTAGAGCGCCAGCTCGCCCATCGTCATCCCGTGCCTCAACGGCATCGGCCAGAGCGCGTACGCCTGTCCCGGCCTTCCAGGTGCAGGGTCGTTCGGGTTTGCGAGCGCGCTGTCTAGGACTGGGCCCTCTATGATGTAGCCGGTGATCGGATTGGGACGATCGAGCACTATGAACGGCTTGTTAAGACGAGCCGAGGCGCGCATCGAATAGACCATGGCGCCAACGTACGTCCACGTTCGAGTGCCGATGTCCTGAAGATCGAACACCAGCGCGTCCAATCCCCTGAGTATGCTGTCGGGGGGAGCCATCGTCTGCGATCCGTACAACGAGTAAACAGGAAGGCCGCTGCGGGCGTCGATACCACTCGCGATATTCGGCCGATCTTCCGTGCCCCGCAAGCCGTGCTCGGGCGAGAACAGCTGTACGAGATTCACGTTCGCCTGTCGTGGTTTCTTCCCACGGAGAACGTCGATGTCGGAGTTTCCTTTTTCGTCAATTCCCGTCTGATTCGTGAGCAGACCGATCCGTTTCCCGCGAATCAAATGCAAGCTGTCATTCACCAGCACCGTTATTCCGGGACGCACTTTCGCCTCGGCGAGCTCGGAAGTAGGATCGATCTGCTTGTTCAGCACCACACAGCCGCTGCACATTGTTACGAGAAACGCGAGCGGCCGAATGTATCGCATCATCTGGAAATGTCCGGTAAGTTGTTGTGTCGGTAGTACCATATGATACTCGTTGTTGCTCCAGTTGGCTGAAGTCAGGAGCGTGTAAAGCAAACGTCTTGCCTGTCACCTCAATCCCTGAACTATGGCGCTGACAGCTATCGACTGGGCGATTGTCGCCGCGTATTTCGCGCTCTCCATTGGCATCGGCTTCGCGTTCACCAAGCGCGGTGGCGAGAGTCTGAGCGAGTACTTCCTCTCGGGCCGAAACGTCACCTGGTGGTTGGCGGGAACGTCAATGGTCGCGACTACCTTCGCGGCCGACACGCCTCTCGTCGTCACCGGGTTCGTCTACAATCACGGGGTAGCCGGCAACTGGATCTGGTGGAACATGCTGATGAGCGGGATGCTCACCGTGTTCTTCTTTGCGCGCCTCTGGCGACGAGCGCGTGTTATGACGGACGTCGAGTTCGCCGAGATCCGCTACAGTGGAGAACCGGCTGCGGTCCTCCGCGGATTCCGCGCTCTCTACCTCGCCATTCCAATCAATCTGATCATCCTGGGCTGGGTGACCCGCGCGATGATCAAGATCCTTACGATCTCACTGGGCCTGCACGACGTGCGGGTACTGGGCTTTACCGTTTCGGGAGAGGTGCTTGCCGTTGGCATTTGCTTCATCATCACGGTGGCGTACTCGGCGGGCGCCGGCATGTGGGCAGTGCTCTGGACGGACCTGATTCAGTTTGTCATCAAGATGAGCGCGGTGATCATTCTCGCCGTGTACGCCGTGCGCGCTGTGGGCGGCATGGCGGCGCTGAAGGCCGGTCTCAGCACACATTTCGGCAGCGCTGACGCCGCGCTCTCGGTCTTGCCTTTGAAGGTCACGACGAGTGGCATCGAAGCCTACGCGTGGATGCCTCTCTTGGCGCTGTTCGTCTTTTTGTCCGTCCAATGGTGGGCGGCCTGGTATCCAGGCGCTGAGCCCGGCGGAGGCGGATACATAGCGCAGCGTATCTTTTCCGCGAAAACCGAGCGCGATGGCGTTCTGGCAACGCTCTTCTTCAACGTCGCGCACTACGCAATAAGACCGTGGCCGTGGATCATCACAGGCCTTTGCGCCGTCATACTGTACCCCGCTGGAATTGGAGCCACTCACGACCACGAAGCGGCGTACGTCCAGGCTTTTGTCGATCTGCTTCCGACGCCGTGGCGGGGCTTCATGATGGCGGGATTCGCCGCCGCCTATATGTCCACGGTCGGCACGCAGCTCAATTGGGGCGCATCCTACCTCGTCAACGACTTCTACAAGCGCTTTCTCAATCGAACTGCATCCGAGAAACACTACGTCTCGATGTCTCGCCTGGCGACAGTACTTCTTTTCCTGGCATCGGCGGTTGTCACCATGCACCTGCAGACCATCGAAGGCGCGTGGAAATTCCTGCTTGCACTGGGCTCGGGAACAGGGCTCGTTCTCATTCTTCGCTGGTATTGGTGGCGCATCAACGCCTGGAGCGAGATCAGCGCAATGATCGCGTCCTTCGCCGTATCACTTGCCGCCATAGGCTTCATCAAGCCGCATTTTGCCGATACGGATTTCCGGGGCGATGCCTGGGTGATGATCGTTACCGTGGTGGTGAGCACGATCGTCTGGATAGTGGTGACTTTCGCCACCAAACCAGAGCCCGAGGCCACCCTCGAGTCGTTCTATCGACGGGTGCGGCCTGGCGGGCCGGGATGGGCGACAGTCTCAACCCGCGCTGGTTTCGGCCGAGAGAGCATTCCAGGCGGCGCTCTGGCCTGGACGAACTGGATCGCTGGAATCGTCGCAGTGTACGCAACGTTGTTCGGAATTGGGAAGATCGTGCTGGGCGACCTGCTGGAAGGCCTCATCATGCTGGCGATCGCGGTTGTTGCATTTGCCTGGATCGCACGATCGTTCCGGGAGGAGCGAGCAACACTACCAGACGTAGCTGAAGCCGCCTAAATTTCATGTAGTACCGGAGGATAAATGTCAGTCTCATCACAGCCAGAAATCGATCTCACCGTCACGCCCAATGCTGGCGTTGAGGTCAAGAAGTTTATGGATGCCGAGGGCGTCACTGCGGCAGAAGGCGGCTTGCGCGTGAGCGTTCAGCCGGGCGGCTGCAGCGGATTCAAGTACAGCCTCGTCATCGAGGACCGTGCTGCCGAGGACGATCTCATCGTCCCGCGCGAAGGCTTCAACGTCTTCGTCGATCCGTTCTCTGCCCAATATCTGAACGGTGTCACGATCGACTACGTCACGTCCATGCAAGGCTCAGGATTCACCTTCAAGAATCCGAATTCAACCGGCGGTTGCGGCTGCGGAAGCTCATTCTCTGCGTAAGACGCCGGCGAGTCGGCACGAAATATCGAGGGCGGTGAAATGAAGACGAATTTCACCGCCCTCGATTTTATTGTGCTCGCTACGTACCTGATCGGCACCACCCTCCTCGGCATTTGGCTCGGCCGCAACCAGAAGGACACGAAAGATTATTTCGTCGCTGGTCACACGATTCCCTGGTGGGCGGTTCTTTTTTCAGTCGTCGCGACGGAGACCAGCGCCCTCACTTTCATAAGCATTCCCGGCCTTGCTTACACGACCGATCTCGGGTTCCTTCAGATCGCAGCCGGATACGTGCTGGGGCGCATCGTCGTCGCATATACGCTTCTTCCGCGGTACTACCAGGGAGATCTGGTCACCGCCTACGCTCTTTACGAAAAGCGCTTCGGCGTCGCGACCCGTCGTTTTGCGTCGATAGTGTTCATGGTGACACGCGCGCTCGCTGATTCCGTGCGCGTCTTCGCGACGGCGATACCAATAGCATTGATCATCGGCCCGGCGTTGCCTCAGCGATTCGTGATGCCCGCCGCCATTCTGGTATTGGGAGCGCTCACGCTCATCTACACGTACCACGGCGGCATGCGGGCAGTGGTTTGGACCGACGTGCTCCAGACGAGCGTCTATCTCTTCGGCGGTCTCTCCGCCGTTTACCTCCTCGGAAAAGGCGTGACAGGTGGCTGGGGATCCATCCTCCACACGGCGAGCGCCGCGCACAAGCTGCGGGCGATCGATCTTTACATGGGCTTTGACAGGCCACAGACGCTGTTCGCCGGCCTCCTTGGCGGTGCCTTTCTTTCGATGGCGTCCCACGGCGCGGATCAGCTGATCGTGCAGCGCCTGATGGCAGCCTCGAGTCTCAAAGAGTCGCGCAAGGCGTTGATTGGAAGCGGCATCGCCGTGCTCCTGCAGTTCGCTCTCTTCCTGATGATTGGCGTTGGGTTGTTCGCATTCTATAAGGCACGCCCCTTCGCCGTTCCCGATTCCATCTTCCCGACGTTCGTAGTCGATTCGATGCCGGCTGGTTTGCGCGGACTGATCGTCGCCGCAGTGCTCGCGGCCACCATGAGCGCGCACTCTGGCGCTCTCAACTCGCTCGCGGCTTCGACGACGCACGACATCTATCTCCCGCTGTCTGGTCGTGCAGCCGACGATCCACGCACACTGAGAATCGCGAAGCTGTTCACGATGTTCTGGGGCGTCATATTGCTCGTCATGGCGTTGCTGTACCCGAGGCAGAACACACCGGTCGTCGTCGTCGCTCTGTCGATTGCTTCATTCACCTACGGCGCCCTGCTTGGCGGATTCTTCCTCGGCATGCTCTGGCGTCGAGCGACGCAGCGCGACGCAATCACCGGCATGGCTGTCGGAATCGTCGTGATGAGTGTCGTCGTCTTTGCCAAGCAGCTAATCCCTGTTTTGCCGTTTATGACGGGCACGCTCACCACACTTTCGGCGATCGCCTGGCCATGGTACGTCCTCATTGGCACTTCGTTCACAGTTGGCGTGGGCATCCTGTCATCGCTCACGCACACTGCGACGCTGGAGACTGCTCGCGTTGGCTGAGATCGTCATTGGAGTCGACGGCGGCGGTTCCAAGACCCGCGTGCTAGTGGGAACCGCTGAAGGTGAGATTTTGGCGACGATCGATGGGCCCAAGTCGGCTGTCACACCGGGTGAAGCAGCCCGCTCTGCTGACGTGATCGGTGACCTCGTGTCGCGAGCGCTACAGGAAGTCGCCCTCCCCGGTGCGGTCTTGCCGAGAGTTCTTTACTGCGGGGTGGCGGGCACTGGCCGCGACGATGAGCGACGTGCGCTGCGCTCGGCATTGGATGCCAAAGAGCTGGCTGAAGAGGTCGTGATCGACTCCGACGGATTGATCGCAATGTATGACGCGTTCGATGACCGCGCTGGAATTCTTCTCGTGGTCGGAACCGGATCGATAGCTTACGGGCGAAGTCCGGCCGGAGAGGTCGTGCGTTGCGGCGGTTGGGGTCCCGCCTTTGGCGATGAAGGGAGCGGCGGATGGATCGGCCGCCGCGCGCTGAGCATCGTCGCCGCCTCGAGTGACGGTCGCGAGCCTCCAACAGCGCTCCTGTTTCCGATCCTGGCCGCTACACAATGCGAAGACGTGGAGGACCTGATTTCGTGGGCGTCAACAGCCGACGCTCGCGCCTTCGCCGCGCTCGTCCCAGTAGTCTTTAGTACAGCTGCGGCAGGCGACCCGCGCGCTAATGCGCTGATCACTTTGGCTGCGGAGGAGCTCGTGCTACACGTTCGCGCGTTGTCGCGACAGCTCTTTACCGACGAGAGAGCAGCGGTTGCCGTTGCGTTCAGTGGCGGATTGATGGAGCGCGGTTCGCCGCTCAGGAAGCGCTTGGAACAGCGCCTGAAGTCGGCGGTGCCGGGGGCACAGCTTCGATCGGAAGAAGTCCTTCCTGCGCGAGGAGCGCTCCGGGCCGCGGCTCGACGAATTCACCTTCCCACCTAGCCATCACGACTGTCGCGAGACAGTTGCCGACGAGGTTGGTGCCCGTTCGCGCCATGTCCATCAGCGCGTCGACACCAAGTATGATGGCAACGCCTTCGAGCGGCAGTCCGAAGGTTGCAAGAGTGCCTGACAGAATAACGAGCGAAGCGCGCGGCACTGCTGCCACGCCTTTGCTCGTGATCATGAGAGTCAGCATCATGAAGAGTTGGGCGGTCAAGGTCATCGGATGCCCGGCCGCCTGCGCCACAAAAACAGAAGCGACTGCGAGGTAGAGCGTCGACCCATCGAGATTGAACGAGTAGCCTGTCGGCATCACGAAGGCCACGATGCGACGCGGAACTCCGATCGCCTCCATCGCCTCCATTCCTGGCGGCAAAGCTGCCTCCGAGGATGTCGTCGAGAACGCGATCAGCGCGGGTGAGCGGACCGCGCGCACGAATCGCTTGAGCGGTACTCTGAACATCAGCGCGATCGGCAACAGAACGACGACGAAAAACACGATTAGCGCGCCGTACAAAGTCAGCACGAGTTTTCCAAGGCTGTACAGGACGCCGAACCCGCTTTGCGCAACCGTCGCCGCAATGGCGGCACCGATCCCGAATGGTGCGAAGCGCATCACGAGCATGGTGAACTTGAACATCACCTCGGAGAGTCCCTCGCACCCCCACAGCATGATCTCTTTCGGACGGCCCTGAACTTTTGACAGCGCAACAGCGAAGAGCACCGCGAAGAACACGACCTGGAGTATTTCGTTCTTTGCAGCGGCGTCGAAGATGCTCGTCGGCACCAGATGCTCGATGAAGCCGCTCGCCGTCTGGGTATTGTGCGCGAGCTCCTGCCCCGTTTCCGCGGAAGCTGCGAGTCTGACCCCGTCGCCCGGTCGCACCAGATTGACCGCAGCAAGGCCAATGACCAGCGCCAGCGTCGTCACGATCTCGAAGTAGATCAGCGATTTGAGCGCGAGGCGGCCGACGCGCTTCATGTCGTCGCCGTGACCGGCTATGCCGACCACCAGCGTTCCGAAGATCAAGGGCGCGATGATCGACCTTATCATCCGCAGGAACACCGTCGAGAGCGGCTTGAGCGCTGTGGCCACTCCAGGCGCAAAGACCCCGACCAGCACCCCGACCACCATCGAGATCAGGATCCACGAGGCGAGCGAGATGCGGCGGAGCTGTCGATACACCATCATGCTACGACAAACCCGTCAGCGAGTTAGCGGGGGCGGAGGCTCGATCGGAATCGGACGCGAGCTGCGTCTGAGCGTAGAGTGACCATAGCCGTACGCAACGTAAAGCACGAGTCCGATCACAAGCCACCAGCCGAATCGCACCCACGCGATGCTAGGCAGTCCGCGCATCACGAAAATGCAGAGCGCGGCACCGATAATCCCGACAGCGTGCACGAGCGGAACCCTGAATGGCCGCGGACGCGTCGGATCGGTGTAGCGGAGCACGATCACGCCGATGCAAACAAGCGCGAACGCGAACAGCGTCCCGATGTTAGTCAGATCATAAGTCTCGGCAGCGTCCCCGATCAGCGACCACAACGCCACGAAAACGCCCGTCAGAATCGTCGTGACGTAGGGCGTCCGGTATTTTCCGTGAAGCTTTGCCGCCCAGTGAGGCAGCAGGCCATCGCGAGCCATGGCGAAAAAGATTCTCGGCTGACCGTACTGGAACACCAGCAGTACCGCTGCCATCGATACGACCGCGCCGAGTGCCACGATCTTCGCGATGCTCGTCATGCCCGTTGCATTCAGCGCGAACGCAAGAGGATCCGCGGCAGTTCCAAGACTCTTGTACGGAACCATGCCTGTGAGAACTGCGCCAATCACGACGTATATGACGGTACAGATCGCAAGACCACCGAGTATGCCTATTGGCAAATTGCGCTGCGGGTTTTTGGTCTCTTCAGCAGCGGTCGAGATCGCATCGAACCCGATGTAAGCAAAGAAAACGATCGCGGCGCCCTGGTGGATTCCCTTGAATCCGTTCGGCGCGAACGGGTGGTAATTGGCCGTGTTGATGTGCTGGGTCCCCATGATGATGAAGAGCGCGAGAACCAACAGCTTGATCGCCACCATGATGTTATTTGCACGCGCGCTCTCTCTGACGCCGAGCATCAACAGCCACGTAATCAGTGCGACGATGGCGAATGCGGGAACATTGATCAGAATTGGTATTCCCGCGATGTGAGGCGCCGTGTCGAGAAGACCATGCACGGCCGGATTCGAGCTCAATAGCGCCGTTCGGTAGCCAGTCGTCAGCCACACCGGAATCGAAATCCAATCGCCGACGAGGGACTTGAAGTAGTCTCCCCAGGAAATCGCCACTGCAACGTTTCCGACGGCGTACTCCAGAATGAGATCCCAGCCGATGATCCACGCAACGAGCTCTCCGAGCGTCGCATAGGAATACGCATAGGCGCTTCCGGCCTGCGGGATCATCGACGCAAGCTCGGCGTAGCAAACCCCCGCGAGCGCGCATGCCGCGCCGAGGAGCAGGAAAGAGAGAACGAGTGCGGGACCAGCACCAACGCGGACGACGTTGCCGGCTGCGTCAAGCTGGCCCGCCGCAGCAGATCCGATCGAGCCGAAAATCCCCGCTCCGATCACAGCCCCGATCGCCAGCATGATCAGGTCGCCGGAACCGAGGACCCGCTTCAGTCCATTTGGGTTCTCACCTTCGGCGAGAAGCGCTGCGATCGGCTTCCGCGCAAACAATGAACGGATCATCGCGACCCTGAAGAATGTTGGCGGCGGCGTTTCGGTTGAAGCGCCGCCGCGTGTGACTGGAATTGCCTATGCCACGCCGCTCTTCACACGCATGGCGTAGAAGGACCGCCAGACGAACGTCACAGAGACCAGGAAAAAGACCGCCGCTAGAATATGCGTCAGCAGCGACCCGCGTTCCTCGGTGAGCGAGACCGCGAGCTCCACCGCGAGCAAGCCGAATAGTGTCGTGAACTTGATGATCGGATTCAGTGCGACCGATGAAGTATCCTTGAACGGATCGCCGACCGTATCACCGACGACCGTCGCGGCATGGAGGGGAGTTCCCTTCTGCTTGAGCTCGACTTCGACGATTTTTTTGGCGTTGTCCCAGGCACCGCCGGCGTTGGCCATGAAGATCGCCTGAAATAGTCCGAAGAGCGCAATCGAAATCAGGTACCCGATGAAGTAATAGGGCTCCACGAATGCGAAGGCGAGCGTTGCGAAGAACACGGCGAGGAAGATGTTGAACATTCCCTGCTGTGCGTACTTGGTGCAGATCTCGACGACTTTCTTGCTGTCAGCAACCGACGCTCTCGCTGTGCTCTCGAGGTTGATGTTCGCCTTGATGAATTCCACCGCCCGGTACGCGCCCGTCGTAACTGCCTGCGTCGATGCGCCCGTAAACCAGTAGATCATCGCGCCGCCAGTAATGAACCCGAGCAGAAACGGCGGGTGCAGGATCGAGAGAAACGCGATGAACTCGGGCTGGAGCCCGTGGGTCAGCGCAACGATGATCGAGAAGATCATCGTCGTTGCCCCGACGACCGCCGTGCCGATCAGAACCGGCTTGGCCGTCGCCTTGAAGGTGTTGCCGGCGCCGTCGTTCTCCTCGAGCAAATCCTTTGCTCTCTCGAAATGCGGCTCGAAGCCATAGTCGTTCCGAATCTGCTGTTCGATTCCCGGAACCTGCTCGATGAGCGACAGCTCGAACACGGACTGCGCGTTGTCAGTAACTGGCCCATAGGAGTCGACTGCAATCGTCACCGGACCCATGCCCAGAAACCCGAACGCGACGAGGCCGAACGCGAACACGGCCGGCGCTATCATCAGCGTGCCGAACCCACCAGTGCTTACCAGATACCCAATGGACATCAACACCATGATCGCCATTCCGAGCCAGTACGCGCTGAAATTTCCGGCGACGAAGCCCGAAAGAATATTGAGTGATGCTCCGCCTTCGCGCGACGATGTCACCACTTCCTTGACGTGCGCCGAGCTGACCGAAGTGAAGACCTTCACCAGCTCGGGAATGATGGCGCCTGCCAGCGTCCCGCAGGTAATGACAGTCGACAGCTTCCACCAGAGCGAGCCATCGCCAAGATGCGGCAGGAGCGAATACGAGACGAGGTAGGTGAGCGAAACTGAAATGAGCGAGGTGAGCCAGACCAGCGTCGTCAGCGGAGTCTCGTAATTCATGTGATCCGATTCCGCGTAGCGCGCTTTGGCAATTGCTTCATTGATCAGGTACGACGCGCCACTCGCTATGATCATCATGATTCGCATGACGAAGATCCAGACGAGCAGCTGCACCTGGACGAGCGGATCGCGCACCGCGAGCACGATGAACGAGATGAGCGCGACACCCGTTACGCCGTACGTCTCAAAGCCATCGGCGCTCGGCCCAACCGAGTCGCCGGCATTGTCACCGGTGCAATCCGCAATCACGCCCGGATTTCTGGCGTCGTCTTCCTTGACGTTGAACACGATCTTCATGAGGTCAGCGCCAATGTCCGCGATCTTGGTGAAAATTCCACCCGCGATGCGCAACGCCGCGGCACCGAGAGACTCGCCGATCGCGAACCCGATAAAGCACGGGCCGGCGTAATCGCCAGGAATGAAGAGAAGGATGAACAGCATCATTA
>DASQPS010000401.1:0-2779 GCA_035643845.1 Gemmatimonadaceae bacterium
AATTGCGAGGTCTACGACGTGCGGCGGACTCACTCTGTTGCCCTGTGCGTCGCTGATAATCTTAACGATCGGTCTGGACAATGCTTCGGGATTCGGGTTGGACGCCGATACGATCGCCAGCTCGAAGGTGTCGAGGATGACGACAGTTCCAACGGGATAGATGCCGAGAAGGTTGATGAAAGCCTTGACGAGGACCGGGTCGAGGCCACGACGCGGATTGTCGCGCATCTCTTCAAGCACCGACGACGGCGCAAGCGCTTCGGTCTTGTAAACGCGTCTCGAGGTAGCGGCATCGTAGCCATCGGCAATCGAAACGATTTTGCTCAGCAGACTGACTTGTCGCGGCCGAATCGATTTCGGATAACCGGTAAGGTCGATTTTCATGTGATGCTCGTGCGCGACAGTCATCGCGCGATACGATAACTCTTCCTGCTGACGGCGAAACTGAAAAAGTACGAGGACGCCAAGCCAGGGATGCGCGGCCATCCACTTCCATTCCTCCTCGGTGAGCTCACCTGTCTTCTGCAGCAGGTCGAGGGGAACGCGCGACTTGCCTATGTCGTGCATGAGGGCGGCGAGACCGAGCTCGTAGAGTTGGAGCTTGGTCATTCCGAGTCGGCGTCCGAGCGCGATGGAAAAAATGCAGACGTTGACCGAGTGCGTGAACGTGTACTCGTCATAGTCGCGAATCGCGGTGAGGCCAATGAGCGACGTCTCTTCATTCAAGACCTGGTCGACGATTCCCTGCACGACGCGCTTGATCTTCCTGATGTTGGGCGTCTTGCCGATGCGCACGGAATTAATGACGTCTTTGGTCACCGCGACCGACTGCGAGTAAGTGCGGTTGGCCGCGGCCTTCGCTTCCTCGTTGAACTCGCGATCGGTCGCCGTCTCGCTCGGCTCGTCGAGCTGGAACGTCTCGATCTTCGTTTCCTTGAGCCGGGCTACGATCTCCTTGTACCTGTCGCGCGGCGCGCTCTTCGTCTCGGCGCCCAGCATGGAAAGAAGCACGGTCCAATCTCGCGCGTTGCCGTTCGTGCCGACGTGAATCGCGCCAACGCCTGAAACTTTGCAGAGTGTGAGAATGTGTCCGAAGGTCGCGTAATTACTCAAGTCGAGTCTTAGTCGCGTCGAGTTGATGAAGATGAACTCGCCCGAAACTCGGAATTCGAGCTCACCCTCTTCAGCGCGAAGCTCCTCCGCCACCTGAGAAAGCTCGGCGAGAGTTTTTTGAACGGCCGAGTGTTCGACGGGATAGAGCTTGATCGCACGAAGAGCCGCATAGAATGCGACCATGAAGTTTCGTCCGCCGCGGCGGACGTTGCCGCCCGACTGCTTTTCGGAGTCGCTTCGGATTGTCTGTGTGGCCGAGGTCGGAGTCATGCCGCCGACCCGCGAATCGCGCGGCTCACTGCGTTCCGCACGATGACATCTTTCTCGCCCGCGGCGCGGTTGAGGGCGTCAGTCGCTTTTGCTGAGCCGATCTTCCCAAGAGCCATTGCCGCGCATGCGCGCATCTCCGAGTCGTCGCGCTTGCCCATAAATCCTTTCGCGTTCAGCAGTCCGTCGAGAAGCGTGACTCCTCCGTCGCCGCACAGTGCTCCGAAGGCCTCGAAGAACGCCATCTTTTCGGTGAGGTTGCTCTCGCGTAGATCTTTGCCTTTGATCGCAGCCTCGATCCGCGGCAGGGCAGCGCGAGCGTTGCGTGCACCGATTGCACGAACGGCGACGATTCGCACGTCGCGGTCCTCGTCGATGAGAGCGCGCTCCAGCATCTGCATTGCGCCGGGCGATCCGATTTCCGTCAGCGCGCCGACGGCGGCGACGCGCATCTCCGGTTCGCCCACCGTCAACATCTTTCCAAGGGCAGGCACCGCCGCCGCCGACTTGAGTGCGGACGCGCGGCGGATTGCCTCGAGTACAACTGCCTCGTCGTCGGAACCGATCAGGCGAATCAGCTCGGTCGTGTGAGCAGCGGCGAGTCGAGTCGCGGCTGCCTCCAGTAAGGCCTTGAGCTGCGGGTTGCTGCTGCGCCCGATCCAACCCAGAATCGACTCGAGGGCGCGCGGTTGAAGAATGCCAAACAACTCGTCGAGCTCCATCTGAGGCGCGCGTAGCGGCGAATCTTCGAGTGCCTGAAGCAGCTGGCCGAGCGGCTTTGGATCGCTCATTAGCTCGCCGAGTTGCGTGAGCCGCTGTTTCTGCGAGTCGAGGATTTCGGGTGCGCGACCAGCCGTGACTCCAGCCTCGCGCAGGAGGTACGCCGCGTTTCTGTACTGGGCCGTCGAGAGCAGGATGAGCAGGAAATAATCCAGGAGCCCGCAAATCTCTTCCCGAACCGTCGGATCGCGATGGGTCTCGAAGACGTCGAGAAGCGACGCGATCACGGCCGGTCGCAGGTCACTCGAGAACTCGCGCTTGATCTCAGCCTGCAGGTATTCGACTTCGCGATCGTCCAGGAAATAGAGCGTGGAGTCGAAGTCATCCAGCTTGGCAATCGAAGAGTTCGTCGACTCGAGTCCAGCCTCGGCCTGCGCGGGCGAGAGAATTTTTTCCTTCTGCTCCGCGCGTTCCATCGACTCGACGCCCGGTCCCGCCTCGGCGGTCAGGTCGACGTAGCGGTACTGAAAATACGCGAATTCCCGCTCCCACATCATGGTCAGCAGGTCATCGTCGTCGTCGGTCGCTTTACGGACTTTGTTGAGGATGTCAAACACTGCGGCGAGCTCTTCTTCCTCAAAGCCCTTCAGGATCTTGAGCTCGCGGAAGCCATCCTTGT
>DASQPS010000402.1:0-12885 GCA_035643845.1 Gemmatimonadaceae bacterium
CGTAACGGTGCCAGCCGCGGCGACGCCCGCGAGCCGAATGGCTTCGCCAATGACGATTAGCACCAGCCCGACTTCCCACCGAAAGGGAGATGTGGATCCTCGCATCACCAGCGGGATCCCGAGAAAGAGGAGCGGCAACCATCCGCGGTGACGAAAGAGAACGCCGCCGATTTGCGCGGGAATCGATTGCTCCGCCCGGCTGACTCTGTCTTGCGGTGTTTGATTGCTCATTTGCTGTGTGACCACTCGAGCGACGGCATGTGAGGCGCGCTCAGCGGTGGTTCGCCGGTGTTTCTTCCCAGGGAGCGAAGAGCGTCCGCCATTGGTCGGGAACGGGAATCGGCTTGCCGTCCGGAGATACCGTGACGTAGACGATTGAAGCATCGCACACTATGGCGCCGCGCTGATTACGCACCACCTGCTTCACGATGAAGCTCGTGTTGCCGACGGACAATAATCCGGTCTGGATGGCGAGGTCGTCTCCAGGGAAAGTTTGCGCCTGGTACGAGGCTTCGACTTTTCGAACGACCGCCCACAGATTCGTCCTCATGTATTCGTCGTACGACATGTGGCGTTCGAGCGCCGACCATCGGGCCCTCTCCAGCAAAACCAGCATGTGCGCATGATTCACGTGTCCGACCGAGTCGCAGTCGCTCGGATAAATGTGAACTTTGAACTCTTCTGTCATTGGTCGTCGAGTGAGTGGTGAACGCACGGAAAGCTAACGACGCCGGGGCGTGGCACCATTCACGCACTAGATTTCGACAATGCCTCCAGGCCAGCCCGACGGCGCGCTCTACCTCGACACATCAGAGCAGGTAGATCGTTTCCTCGACGACATCTCGGGTGCGAAGGAAATAGCGCTGGATACCGAGGGCGCGAGCTTTCACCGCTTTCTCGATCGAATTTACCTGCTCCAGCTTTCCACGCCCGATCGCAGCGCGATCATCGACCCGCTTCCCATTGGATCGCCTGAAAGACTTGGCGCGCTGCTGGAGGATAAATCGGTTGAAGTCGTTTTTCACGACGCCGATTACGATCTGCGACTGTTGCACCAGGACTACGGCTGGCACGTCACCAACATCTTCGATACGCGGATTGCGGCGCAACTGCTTGGCATTAAGTCCTTCGGATTGGCTGCCTTGCTGGAGCAATACTTCGACGTCAAGCTGGACAAAAAGCACCAGCGCGCAGATTGGTCAATGCGCCCGCTTCCAGCCGACATGCTCGAGTATGCCGCGCAGGACACGCGTTATCTGCTCCAGCTCAGAGATCGCATGAGAGCCGACCTCGAGCGGCGCGGGCGCTTTGGCTGGGCGCGTGAGGAGTTCGAACGACTCGAGGGCACGCGCTGGGAAGCGGAAGAAAGCATGGAAGGTTTTCTACGTCTCAAGGGAGCGCGTGATTTATCGCGCCGCGAGCTCGCGATTCTGCGCGAGGTAGCGAACTGGCGCGACACCGTCGCGGCCCAGCTCGATCGCGCGACGTTCAGGGTGATGGGAAACGAGACACTGTTCGAGCTTGCCCGCCGAGCGCCGAGGAATCCGACGGAGCTGAGCTCGATCAAGGGAATGCCGAAAGGGATGATCGAGCGCGCCGCGCCCGACATCATCGCGGCGGTACTCAGAGGAATGGAAGCGCCCGAAGCGGAACTGCCCAAATTCCCGCGCGGGCAGCGGTGGAACAAGGACCGCGACTTCGACGACCGAGTGGCGCGGCTCAAGTCAGTGAGGGATGCGACGGCGACGCGACTGGAGCTCGATCCGGGAGTGTTGTGCTCGCGCGAGAGACTCGAGAACGTCGCGCGAAGCAATGCTAAAAGTGTCGAAGATCTCGCCGCGGTGCCGGATCTTCGCAGATGGCAAATCCAGGAAATGGGCGAAGGCTTCATTCGCGCTTTGCAGCCACAAGCGGCCTAACTGCCGCCTGGAAACCGAAACACGAATCGTTGTTTAATGCGTGTGGCGACCGCGCAATCTCCGAGGCGCGCCGGATGATATCGCGTTTTCTCAAGGGCGTCAGCGACCGAGCTCACAAACTCGCCATACGTGGCGGCGACGAGATCGATTGATTCGGGCGCAATGACCCCGTTCGCCTGCACGGTGAACGCGACGGTTACGCTATCGCCGACTCCAGCCAGAGTCGCGCGGAACGGATAGCTCGCATCGACGCCCGCTGCCGGCATCGCCGCGTACGCAAAGGGAATACTGTACCGTGGCACCTTAGCCCTGAAGATGTCGCGCGGTGTCGCCGCCGCATCCGAATCGCTTTCGGGCGCGAGCGTAGCGACGACTGCAATGGAATCGATGTTTCCAAGCCACGGAACGTCGTGGTTCTGAACCATCGCCTTGAGCGCTACCCGCACGGTCTCCGCCAGATCTGGCGTGAGAGTCTCGTCGACTATGACCGGATCGGAAAGAGTGCCGTCGCCCCGCACGGCGAAGTAGGCTACGGTGCCGAGGCTCATGACACCTCCCGCGCATCTGAGTCCGAGTGAATCGCACGGCTCCCAACCCATCACCACGCTCAGCGGAAGTCTTCGCGGAGGCTTGAAGAATCGCCGAAAAGCTTCGGCGAAGAGCCCCTCGAACTCGGGCGGCAGCTTCTCGTCGAATTTCTGGGGACTGAGAGCAAGCCTGACGACGGTCTCCAGCGAATCAGTGGCGCGGAGCGTGTCGAGACAGCCGACCGCTTTCTCTTTCTCGATCTGATTCGCTGGTTTTGGGACGCGGGCGGAGGACGGGTTTGTTGCGCACGCCAATCCCGCGAGAACCATCGCTGTTCGGACCGCAGGCCGGAGTGGTAGCCGGCGTCCTCTGTTACAAGTCGGCGAGCGCCGAGCCACCGCTAAAAGCCTAAGTAGGCTCTTACGCGAGGCTCCATCTTTTCGGGAGTCCAGAACGGCATCCAGACCAGGTTGACTTCCACTTTCTCGACGCCCGGAATCGTCTTCACTTCCTTCTCGGCGTTCGTCATGAGCTCGGGTCCGGATGGGCATGCAGGCGAGGTGAGCGTCATATCGACCTTCACCGTCGAACCGTCCACGGCGATGCCGTACACCAATCCGAGGTCGATGATGTTGAGCTGGAGATCAGGGTCCTTGACCCGGCGCAGTGCCAGCTTGACCTGATCCTCGCTCACTGCTCCATCGGTTTTATCTGCGTCGGTGGTGGCTCGAGTGGAGCTCGCCGAACGGTCATTCTCCTCATCCATGATTGAATAATCCCCGGTCGCGAGTCCCAAAACAAGAGCGGGCGCCGTATAGGCGCCCGTCTGAGATCTGGAGCAATCTGTACGCGTGAGCCTTGTCTAGCGACTCTTGGAACTGCTCTTCTTCCTGGTCGATGAAGACTTCTTTTTGGTCGAAGATGAAGCTCTGGCCCGGCTCCTGGAGGTCGCACTGGCGATCGAGTGGTGTTTGGATGTCCCGTGACGACGCCTCGACGCGCGCGGTGGAGGCGGATTCCAGCCCACTTCGCGATCGGCGCGGAACTTGGAGGTCCGCGACGCGACAGCATCCTCGTCCGTGATGGAGAGAACGGCGGCGTCCGAGAGATCAGCGCGCACGTCCGAAATCACCTTCGCGGGACGCAGCGCTCTGGCGGCGTGCACGCGGTTGGTGAGTAGGATCACGAACATCTGCCTTTCGGGATCGATCCACATCGAAGTGCCGGTAAACCCGGTGTGGCCGTAGGCGGTTGGGCCGAGATAGCGCCCGGAACCGTAGTCTCCATCGGCGGTGTCCCAGCCAAGCGCGCGATGGCCAAACGCTCTCGAGACGAAGAGATCGACCGTGGGCTTGCTGACGATTTGCACCCCGTTGTACTCGCCACCATTGAGCATCATCTGCGCAAACACCGACAGGTCGGCCGCCGTGCTGAATAAGCCCGCATGGCCCGCGACTCCGCCAAGGGCGTAGGCGTTCTCGTCGTGAACTTCGCCCTGCAGGGGATACCCCCGCGGCGGCGTCACCTCGGTGGGCGCTATCCGATACCGCAGCGAATCCGCCGGCCGGAACATCGTCTCATTCATTCCAAGCGGCTCGAAGACGCGACGCTCCAGGTATTTGTCGAGCGGCTCTCCAGTGACGACTTCGACCAGCATTCCGAGGACGTCGGCGCCGATATCCGAGTAGATGTACTGTGCGCCGGGACGGCCCTCGAGAGGAGTGCTGAGAACGAGTGCTCTTGCTTCGAGCGGATTCTGCGCTATACGCCAGATGTCGCGACCTGCCGGCAGCCCGGACGTATGTTCGAGGAGCATCCGGATGGTGACCTTGTCCTTGTCGCCACCGCCGAAAGTCGGGATGTAATTAACGACGGGATCGTCGAGGCCAATTTTTTTCTCATCATAAAGGATCATGATGGCCGTAGTAGTACCGACAACCTTGGTCAGCGAGGCGATGTCGTAGATGGTTCGCTGGGGATCGACCGGCGCGCTGCTGCTGCTCCAGGAGAGGTTGCCGAATCCTCGCTCATAGACTGCCGCACCATTTCTTCCTACCACCACTGTGGCGCCGGGATAGCCCCCCGCCTTGATTCCGCGCTCGACGACGCGCTCGATGGCGCTGAGGCGATTGCTGGACATGCCGACGTCAGCCGGTGACTTGACGGGCAGGCCATCGCCGGCTCGTGTCACCGTCAGTGCGGTAAGAATTACTCTGAGCAACGCTAACTCCTTTGACTACTTTGATTTATACTGCCCGCGCAAGCTGAAGTTCCGACCCGGCCGGGATTAGACCTGCTGCTTCGCGGATTGGGCGAGGTTTACGTTTGCAAACGATTGCACAGTATGAAGGTCACCGTAATACGCAAGGAAACTTTTTTCTGATGTGGTGTGACTAAGAATTCGTCCGAGATGCCATTCGACCAGCTCGACCTCAAGCGCGCGATTTCCGGCGACGAGAGGGCGATGCAGCGACTGTGGTCGCAGCATGCGCCACACATTGACGCGGTTGTACGCAGGCTTTGCGGGGATCCGGAGCTGGCGGCTGACGTCTCGCAGGAGGTCTGGATGCAGATCTTCAGAGCGCTCCCGAGCTACAGAGGGGACTCGCAATTCGGAACGTGGGCTCATCGCATTGCCGTCAACCGCACTTTGAACGCTCTGCGGAAAATCAGGCGCCTCGCGAGGCTCGAGGTTGACATCGAGGATGACTCCGCGCTCACGGAGATGGATAGCGACAGAACGTTCATCGCGGAATCCATTGAGCAGGCGATGGGAAAACTTTCGCCGGGGGCGAGGGCGGTGTTCGTGCTTCACGACATTGAAGGTTATACGCACGGAGAGATCGGAGAGGAACTCGGAATCACCCCGGGCGGATCGAAATCGCAATTGTTTAAGGCGCGCGCCAAGCTGAAAAAGCTGCTCGCGCATTTAGTGGACGATGATTCAACACCGGTCGCAGGAAAGGGGAAAGCAAATGTCGCACCTGTCTGAAGAGCAACTCGATCAACTCGTCGCCAGAGAGCGGGCGCGCGAAATGTTGCCTCTCAACGATTGGCAAACAATCGCGGCTCGAGCCCGTGAAGAGGGGATTATCCATGGAGCGGAATCTCGGTCACGGTCCGCCGGTCAACCGTGGTTACGCGTAGCCGCCGCGGTACTGCTGCTGGTCGGAGGTATCGCCATAGGCCGGTCCACCACATATCCGGCGGTGCGAGAACTGGGCGGATCGTCCACGGCTGTCGGATCTGACCAGGCATTCTCGCCGGCCCCGAATGGCGTCGCGACCGGAGCGCAGTCCGGAGCAAGCTTTGCGTCCGTCGACGAGGCATCAGAAACGCTGGAGCGGGCACTCACCGATTACCAGCGGGCATCAGCCTTTCTTGCGGCAAATTCAGCGGGTCCGACGACCGTCGACAGCTCCCGGATTTATTCGGCCAGACTCGCCGCTCTCAATCAGGTGGGGAACGCGATGGAAAACGCGCTCAGGACGGCGCCCCACGATCCGGTGATCGCTCAATACTATCTCGCTACGATGGGCGCCCGCGTTGCAACGCAGCAGCTCGCAGCGCGGCCCGTTGGGCTCGCCTTGAAGGGATTCTAGACGATGTTGGGGGGACGGAAAGTGCAGGTTCTTGGTAAGGGTTACGCGACCATTTCTCTGTTTGCATTTGCGGCGCTCGCATTACCCACGGTCGTCATCGGTCAGGAGATGCCCGCTGAGACGCCGTTACTACCGACCGAGGCGCCGACCGGATGGTTTGGCGTACGGATCTCGGACGAGGCAATTCTCAACGAGAGCGGCGCCGCGTTCTTCGACAAGTACCCAGTCGTCAGCAATGTCGATTCAAACTCGCCCGCGGCAAAGGCTGGAGTCCGGCCGGGCGATGTGCTGCTCACTTTCAATTCCCACGACATGCGAGGCGGCTCGCTCCAGCTCAGTAAGTGGCTGAAGCCCGGCGCGCCTTTCGAGCTTCGTCTGCGCCGCAACGGCGCTGTCCGCGTCGTACACGGCATTCTGGGCCGGCGTCCGGAAGGATGGGAGCAGACGATGGTGGTCCAGGTTTCCCCCGTCGAGCAGATGATGAGACGGACCGAGGTCCCCGCTTCCGAGACAGGGTTTCCGCAGGCGGGGCTTGTCCGATTGAGAACCGGCGCCTCTTCACCTCCGCGTCTGCCATCGGTGCTCGTGCCGGCTCTCGGTCTCGGTCGCGGGATCTACCCGTTTGCCGGCGCCGAATTCACCGCCCTCAACAACGATCTCTGTGACGTGCTGGGCGTCAGTCCGGGCGGAGTGTTCGTAACGAACGTCGTCGAAGGGTCAGTCGCGCGCGATGCGGGACTCCGTGCGGGGGACGTTGTCGTCATGGCCGACAATATCAAGATCGAGAATCCGATCGATCTCGTTCGAGCCATTCGCAGCGCCGACGACCGATCAATCAGACTTCAGGTCATTCATAAGCGAAAGCCGGGGACAGTGGTCCTCAAATGGTAGGCTGACGAGCGATCAAGGCGCGGGGAGCTTGCGCGCCTCCGGCACCAGCGAGGCGTGGATCGCGGCTGCTGCAATTGCACCGCTTGCCGCCGCGCCGATCGCGATCTGTGGTCCTGGTGTTATGTCACCCGCCGCAAAGACATTTCTGACAGAGGTGTGATTGTGCTCGTCGATCACGAGCCGACCCAGCGCATCCCGCTTGCATCCCAATTGCGCACCGAGGTCGTCCGCCGGATACTGGCCGATCGCGAAATACAGCCTCTCGCAGTCCAGTGACATCCCTCCTTCGAGCTCGACACCAGTGATCTCTCCAGACTTCGAGACCACGCATCGCACGGGCTGATCGAGCACGGGAATGTTCAACGCTTTCAGCTGATCGAGCAGTCCCTGGTCCATGTCCGGTGGATCACCGTTCGTGCAGATGACGATTTTCCGCGTCCAGGTCGTGAGCGCAAGCGCCATCCCCACGCCCTTCCGGCCTTTGCCGACTACGACGGTCTTTTTGTCGCGAGTCTCGTAGCCGTCGCAGTCTGGGCACACGTGAACCGTTTCTCCGTAGCACCTGTCCAGCCCGGGTATCGCTGGCCAAACGTCCTTGATTCCGATGGTCAGTAAAATCCGATCGGCCTCGATGACTTCTCCTTCGCGGAGCTTCACCGCGAACAGATCGCCCGTCTCGTTCACGGCTTCGTCAACCACGCCACCGACGAACTCGACGCCGAAGCTCGCGCCTTCGTCCCTGCCGAGCGCGCGCAACTGGGGAGATCTGATGCCTTGATGACCGAGGTAGCCGTTTATTCCGCGCGTTTCCCAATTGCGCGGATCCCCCGAGTCGATGACGACCACGCTATGTAGGTACCGCGCCAGCCAAAGGGCGGCGCAGAGTCCGGCCGGGCCGCCGCCAACAATTGCAACCTCGTATCTTGGTGTCATGCGCGACGCGGGGTGCAATTTCAATTCCCTGCTTCGAGAACTGGGAACCCGGCACTCGGCGATAACTGCTGCAGATCGCGTCAGCTTGAGCCATGCGCATCGTTCGTCTAGCTTCGAATTGTAAGTCGATTCCTCTTCACGCGAACAAATGAAAGTCGCTGTCCTCGATCCATCCAGCGGAATTGCTGGCGATATGTTCCTCGGCGCGCTGGTCGACGTCGGCCTCGACCGCGAGTGGCTGGAGCATCTGCCGGCTGCGCTCGGACTTCCGGAAGTGGATGTTCGAATCGCAGAGGTTGAGCGCTCGCACGTTCACTGTGTGAAAGTCGATTTCGTCATTCCACCGCAGCCGCACGGACGCGCAGTGTCGGAGATCCACCGAATGATCGACGCTGCAAGACTACCGTCGGGCGTTGCGAAGCTGGCGCACGAAGCGTTCGACGCGATCGCCAATATCGAGAGCGAGATTCATGGAGTGACGCCCGACGAGCTGCATCTGCACGAGGTGGGGTCGGTTGATGCCGTTCTGGATGTCGTTGGCTCTATCTGGGGTATCGAGCGGCTCGGCATCGACGCCATTTACAACACGCGCATCTCCCTGGGCGACGGCACTGTAAATACCGCCCATGGAGTGTTGCCAGTGCCTGCTCCGGCGACGATACGTCTGCTCGAGGGCTTCAGTGTCCACCACGGTCCAGCAGAATCGGGGGAGTTGACGACACCGACTGGCGCGGCGTTGCTCAAAGTCCTGTCTCGAGGAGCGCCGCCCACTGAGTACGCACCGTTGAGGAGCGGTTACGGTGCGGGCACCAGGGACATTCGGGGGCAGCTGAACGCTTTGCGCATAATCGTCGGCGATGCGACCATCGGCCAACGAGCGCACGACCGGGAGCAGTCGCTCCGTAGCATGCACACGGAACACCTGCATGTGTTGAGCGCCGACATTGACGACATGTCGCCAGAGGAGCTGGCTGGGGCAGCCGATGTGCTGCGTGACAGGGGAGCTCTCGACGTGGTGCTTCTTCACACCACGATGAAAAAGGGCCGCGTCGGGACTCGCGTGGAAGCGTTGGTGCGAACCGATGATCTCCGAAGGCTCGAGCAAGAGATCTTCCTCAATTTCACGACTATCGGAGTCAAAACCTTCGACGTCGTTCGCAACGCGCTTTCGAGGGAATCGCGAGTGATTCGGGTGGATGGTAGCGACATCCACGTGAAGGTCGTGACCTTGCCCGACGGCTCTATTCGGGCGAAGCCGGAGTTCGACGATTTACGACGCGCGGCCGCGGAGACGACGCGTCCGCTGGCACAAATCAGAGCAGAAGTGATGAGTGCCTTATCTGAGACGAACGGCGATCACCAGGCGGGCGCGAGTGATTGACCTAGAGCTCGAGGAAAGACTTCTCCGCGTAATTCGACGTTCCTCCGGCGGTCGCGTAGCGTACGTGTGCTTTTCTGGCGGCGTAGACTCAACGGTCGTCCTTGCCGGCGCCGTGCGGTCCGGCGTAGAGACGATCGCCTTGCTGGGCGTGAGCCCGTCGCTCGCCTCGGCGGAGCGAGCTGACGCGCATCGCATTGCAAGCGAGATCGGAGTACGCGTGCAGGAAGTCGCGACGAGCGAGCTGGAGCTCGCGGGGTACCGCGCGAACGCCGGCGACCGGTGCTACTACTGCAAGAGTGCGCTCTACGACACGGTGCAGGCTCTCGCGGAGACGCGTGCTTCCGATGAGGTGATTTTCGTTGGGACGCACGTGGATGATCTCGGGGAGCATCGACCGGGGCTGCAGGCCGCTATCGAGCGCGGGGTATCAGCTCCGCTCGTCGACGCAGAGTTCGGCAAGGCAGATGTCCGCGTGCTCGCCCGATATTGGCGTTTGTCCAACGCGGAGAAACCGGCAGCGCCGTGTCTCGCGAGCAGAGTGCCCGTTGGCGTTGAGGTCACGTCTGAAAAACTCGCGCAAATCGAGGCGGTTGAAGATTTTCTGCGGGCGAACGACGTGTGGCCGGCCCGTGCCCGATGGCACGAAGCTGTTGTGCGCATCGAGGTTCCGGCCGAGTTGTTCGAGCGCGTGATGGCGGATCCCCTGCGCGGCGAATTGAGGCGTGCGTGCAGACGGGCAGGTTTCAGGTTCGTCGCGCTGGACCTTGGTGGTCTGCAGAGTGGGAGCGTCTCGCTGCCTCTACTTTCATCGTGAAGCAAATCCGGTGGGACGTCGAGCGGGAGTCCCGAACGGGTGTACCGGAAGTCGTGTTCGGACCGGGAAAATCGACCGCGCATCTGCGTCAGATCTTCGAGAACACGAGCGAGCTGCGAATCGCGTCGCGGCTGAGCGAGGACCAGATGGCGGCACTCACCGATCTGGCCAGGATTTATCCGGAGGCGCGAATGGCGGTTCGGAACGGACGCGCGCTGAGAGAGATGGCTGTCGTTCCCGTAATCACCGCCGGGACTGCGGACATTTCCGTCGCACTCGAGGCATCTACGACACTGGAAGCAATGGGAGTTCCGACTTCCAGTCATTTCGATGTCGGAGTCGCGGGGATTCACCGGTTGCAGTCCGTGCTGCCGGAGCTGGCTGCCGCACGCGTATGCATCGTCGCAGCCGGAATGGATGGCGCTCTGCCCGCGGTTGTCGCAGGGCTGGTACGCGCGCCGGTGATCGGTGTGCCGACGTCGGTCGGTACCGGAGTTGCGCAAGGCGGACTGGTCGCCATGAACACGATGCTCGCGAGCTGCAGCCCCGGCGTTGCCGTAGTCAACATCGATAATGGATTCGGCGCTGCGTGTCTGGCGCTCAAGATCTTGGGGTGCAACGTACCGGACTGAGATTCACGCGAAATCACCGGCCATTTGGTTTTTGGAACGGACGGTGCTTCAGAACTCCGCAACCTTTTGCTCAGAGGTATGAGATGGCCATCGCGTACGGTGATTCTCTCCTGCTCAACCTCGGCCTCCTGCTCGTCAGAGTCATTTTCGGGTTGCTCATGGCAGCGCATGGCTCTCAAAAACTTTTTGGCTGGCTCGGCGGATACGGCCTCGCAGGCACGGGCGGATTTTTCGAGACGCTCGGATTCAGGCCAGGAAAGCAATTTGCCACTGTCGCTTCACTCTCAGAATTCATCGGCGGACTTCTCTTTACCTTCGGTTTTCTTGGACCGATCGGGCCCGCCCTCATCCTTGCCGTCATGCTCGTAGCATCGATCAGCGTCCACTTGCCGAATGGTCTTTTTGCGGCAACGAACGGAGTCGAGGTGCCAGTCCTTTACGCGACGGCAGTCATTGGAATAGCGCTCATCGGATTCGGGAGCTACTCGCTCGACAGCGCTCTGGGATTCGCAACGTTCTGGACGCCGGCGCTGATAGCGATTGCGCTGATCGTCGGCGTGGTTGGTGGACTCGCCAACCTGATGCTCAGGAGGCATCCCCCGACGACGCCGGCGGTCTGAAGGTCGATTCGTGGTGGCGGCAGTCGAGGATCACTTGTGAGTGACGAAGGAGCGGTGAGCCCGCCGCCAGCGGTGCTCGGGCACCGTCAGATCCTTATTGCGTTCAGTGGGCTGGTGCTAGCGATGCTTCTCGCAGCGCTGGACTCGACCATCGTTTCGACTGCACTGCCCACCATTGTGAGCGAGCTCGGTGGGCTGGAGCACCTCGCGTGGGTAGTCACGGTTTATCTGCTCGCTCAGACGATCGTCACGCCGATCTACGGCAAACTCGGAGATTTGTACGGCCGCAAGATCGTTTTGCAGTCTGCGATCGTGCTATTTCTCGCGGGTTCGGCGCTGTGCGGGCTCAGTCGCAACATGACCGAGCTGATCGTTTTTCGCGCGGTGCAGGGTCTTGGCGGCGGCGGGCTCACGGTGACTACCCAAGCCGTCGTCGGAGACATCGTCCCGCCGCGCGATCGCGGACGATACCAGGGAATCTTCGGCGCCGTCTTCGGTTTCGCGAGCATCGCTGGCCCACTCCTCGGCGGATATTTCACGACGCACCTGTCGTGGCGCTGGATCTTCTACATCAATCTGCCGTTCGGCGTGGCGGCGCTCGTCGTTCTGGCTGCCACACTCCCGTCGATCGCGAAGCGCGCAGCGCGCACCATCGACTACACGGGTGCCGCTCTTCTCGCTGTTGTGCTGAGTGCGATCACACTCCTGTCAGACGTCGGAGGAAGCGCGTACTCGTGGACTTCACCAACGGCGATCGGACTTGTCGGCGTATCGGTCCTCGCGCTCGTTTTGTTCGCTTTGGTCGAGAGACGAGCTGCCGAGCCGGTGCTGCCGTTGCATCTGTTCCGACAGCAGACCTTCGTGGTCACATCTGGAATCGGGTTGATCGTCGGCTTCGCGCTCTTTGGATCGGTCACCTACTTCCCGCTGTACCTGTAGGTGGTAAAAGGCGTGAGTCCAACCGCGTCGGGTTTACAGATGATACCGATGATGGTAGGGATGCTCGTGACGTCTATAGGCTCGGGTCAGTTGATCAGCCGCACGGGCCGGTACAAGCTCTTTCCGGTGCTCGGAACCGCCGTCATGACGATAGGACTCTTTCTGTTGTCGAGGCTTACGCCGACGAGCACCAACGCTCTCGCATCGATTCTCATGCTCGTGCTCGGCGTTGGCCTCGGCATGGTGATGCAGGTGCTCGTGATCGCTGTTCAGAACGCGGTCGACTACAAGGATCTGGGCGTCGCCACGTCCGGCGCAACGCTCTTCAGGCTCGTCGGGGGATCGCTCGGCACCGCGATCCTGGGAGCGGTGTTCTCTGCCAGATTGAGTGTAAATCTCGCGCGCCTGCTGCCGGCGGGGATGTCGGCGGCCGCTGCCGCACAAAATCTGAGCGTTCAGTCACTGCTTCGACTTCCGTCGGCTGCAAGAGTCGCTTATGCGGAAGCTTTCACGCGCTCGCTCGGATCGCTCTTTCTCGTCGCGACGATCACGTGCGCGGTCGGATTCGTTTTGTGCTGGTTTTTGCCGGAGCGGCCACTCCGTGCAACCGTCGCCGAAAACGCCCG
>DASQPS010000403.1:0-14539 GCA_035643845.1 Gemmatimonadaceae bacterium
AAGCGGGATTTTCCGGCACCAACGGCTGGTGGAACACAGTCCAGGCCGTCGATCTGCGCGGCAACGGGCGCAAAGACCTCGTACTCGGCAATCTCGGTCTCAATTCGTACCTGCAGGCATCTGCGAAAGAGCCGGTGCGCCTGTACGTCAACGATTTTTCGCACAGCGGTAACGGCAACGTCGAACAGATACTCACATCCTTCAGGAACGGCGTGAGCTACCCGATAGCGGCCCGCGACGAGCTCGTAAAGAAGATTCCTTCGCTGCGAAGCAAGTACCCGACGTACAAGGATTTTGGCGCGAGCAGGATCGAGGACATATTCCCCGATTCCGATGTGAAGAAAGCCCAGGTGCGTGAAGCCTTCGCGTTCGAGAGCGCTGTTGCACTCAACAACGGCGACGGGACTTTCACGATCAGGCCGCTACCGACCGAAGCGCAGTTCGCTCCGATTTACGCGACGCTCGCGGGCGATTTCGACGACGACGGACGCACTGACCTGCTCGTCGGCGGGAATCTCTACGGTGTTATGCCGATCCTCGGCAGATACGACGCGAGCTACGGCCTGCTGATGCGCGGTAGCGGTGACGGTCGTTTTTCCGCCGTCGACATGACGCGGAGCGGAATTGTTATCGATGGAGAGGTGCGAGACCTGAAATCACTCCGTGGGCCGAATGGGACGCAGCTGATCTTGGTAGCGCGCAACAATGACAGGCTCGAGGTCCTTCGCGCCCGATCCACCAGGCTCGGCCAGCCTTCCGGTACGATTCCGAAAGGGCGCTGATTTCAACCGTAGCGCAGCTTTGCCGTGGCAATAGCGCCATTTAGAGTTACCATGCCGGCGTTCGTGAGGATGACGGGCCAATCGCGAATCACCACGCCGTATATGATCCACAGTGAGCTTGCTGTGACAAGGAACAAGAACATTCCCAGCGAGAGATCACGCGTCTGACGACTTTGCCACGTGCGGATCACTTGCGGTAGAAACGAGAACACGGTCAGCGTGCCGGCGAAGTAGCCGAGGTAGTGGATCATCAGGCATCGGGGTAGTGAGAGTTTTTACTGCAGAAGAACGGGATCCGAGACGGCAGAAGCGTAGTTGATAGATGTCAGTCAGAACGCCCTGACCTCACGACTGCTCGTCAGGGCATCCGCAACCGCAAAACTGTGAATGTACGGAGATAAATCGGATTGTGGTAAACTCACAACTTGCATCTCTACTTCTGACCTCTCGGATCCCGTTCCTTGAAGTTTCAAATGTGTTATGCAGCGGGCTCTACCAAGATTCCCGAACCATCGCGGATCGTCAGCCAATCAGTTCGAACCCTGTCCCACTCCTGGATGAGCAGCCCCTGCTCCTCGAACACCACCCGGATCTGGCTCGGATCGTATCCGCAGATCTCTTCCAGAATCGGAATCAGCACGCTCAGCGCATCGTCGCTGATCACGGTTCGCTTCGCGATCTGCGAGATGTGCCGCGCTTCCGAAGCCGCGATCGTCAGTCCGTCTCCGCGATTGACGTGCAACATCACGTGGATGTCGGAGCTTCCGTCGCCGACGTAGACGACGCGGTCGCTCGGCAATCCAAGCCTGAATCGCAGATAGTCTACCGCCGCGACTTTGCCGTAACCCGCGGGTACCTGTTCGATCGTCTCGATCTCGCCGGTCTCCGTGCTGAAACCAAAGTGCGCGCCGATGATGTGGTCGGGCGGAACGATGCCATCGAGAGCTGAGTGCACTACCAGCCAGGGCGCCGCGGACACGACGTAAAAGTCGAAGCGGAATCCGTCGATGCCTTCCTTCAGGAATTCGGCGAGTAGCGCGATATTGCGCTTGAGCCTGATGCGCTGACCGACCTCGACGAGATCGCTGCGACGCACGCGGCGAAATTCCGGATCGTGGCGCAGCAGGTACGTAAGCTCGGCACCCTCCTGAACGAGATTCAGTCGCGCCAGGTTCGCCACCTTCTCCTGAAAGCCGGTGATGCCGAGCATCTCGCTCAGTACGAGACCAGAATCGTTGAAGCTCAGAGTCTGATCGAAGTCACTCACCAGCAGGTAATGCTTCCTCATTGGTCCTCCATTCGTGGCTACGCGTGATCGACGTTCATCCATCGCGCTTCACCGGTTCCCATAACGAAATCGCCCCCGCATCCAGTGGGAGTGCGGGGGCGAGATTTTCGGTTAACAAATACACTAACCTCTTCGCCGCCGCGCTCCGCGCTTCGAGCACCCGCCATTGAGGCGGTTGCCGGACATTGCGTTGAAGGAGCGATGAGCGAATGCGGTCATTGTTGTTTCAAAGTCGTTCTAATGTCGCTCTGCCGAGCCGACGTCTTGCATGCAACCTATGAATGCATGAGGACGATGTCAACTTTTCAATAGTCACATCTTCGTCACAGCGCAGAGCAACTGCATCGCCTGCGAGCAAGATGCGAGCGCTATATCCATGGGACGCCGTCAACCACTATTGTAGCGTCAGAGCGCCGGCGCGCTCTTATTGAATTTGATTTCCAACCCGAGCGCGTCGACGAGCGCTTTCTTGTTCACACGCGCGCCCGCGACCGACACCTCGGCCGCACCATAGTAGAGGATGAGATCTTCGCCTCTCTCGACCAGGCCCTGCGGAAATACTTCGCGAACCCCTGTCTTGAAATTCGCCATATCCACTTGCGGGACGGGATTCTGTTGGATCTCGTACGGAGTGGTCGGTGTCAGCGCGGGGGTAACGGAGACGTAGAGAACTTTTTCAGGATTATCCGTTGCCAGAACACACCATCCCATCGAGTAGACATTGCCCTCCTCGACTCCGGTTGCGCAGTAAATGGGGACGAGCCATCCGATGTCCGTCGCGATTGGTGGCGCGCCCGCGCCGACGCGCGAGCTGCGCCAGGTGTTGGGCTGCGGTCCAACCAGCTGCGTGCCTTCTGCCGGCCACAGATCCTCGAGAGCTTTGACTCTTATGAGCTCTATGCGCGCTGATGGTCGATAGAGCACCACATAATTGCCGCCGATCTTTTGTGGAAGAATTACGCAGTTGCTGTTGTCGCCCAGAATGCGCGGGCCGTGACGCTGATACCGTTCGGGCTTGAGCAGATCGTCGGTGGTGATCAGGCAAACACGAGGGCCTTTCTCCGACCGTCCAGTATAAGTGATGGCGTATATGTCCTGATCCTTGAGATACGTGATTCTCGGATCTTCGACTCCCCATTCCTCGTACGGCGAGTCGCGCGAGACGGCGGGCCGATCCAGAATCTCGTCGACGCGCTGCCCGTCTGAGGAAATAGCTAACGCGAGACAGGAGCGTTGGGTCTCTTCTTCGAACACGCGAACGAGCAGCACCACGCGTCCACTCGCGTGATCGATCGCGGCCCCTGGATTGTAAGCGCCTGTCGCCTGTGTGAAGGCGATTTGCGAGGGACGCACCATCGGGTTAGTGACGAATCGCTCGAGTGGCGGAATCAAGCGCGCGTCTCTCGTGGCCTCACTGCCGTCATGCCTCGCTTGGTTGTGCCGCCAATCTGTGTCACGCTCGAAGCGGCTGTCAAGCAAGCATTTCGCCTAGGTCTCCGCTTTCGCCAGACCGACTGCTCGGAGCAAGCGCTGCATCGTCAAGCCCTCGACAAGTATCGACAGAACGACTACGCCGAAAGTGAGAGTGATGAGGAGATCGCGGTTGGGAAAGTCGTACGGCAGCGACAGCGCCAGAACCATCGAGAGCGCGCCGCGCAGCCCACCCCACGTCATCACGGATAGCCAGCTGGTTGGCAGACGCTCGCTCGTGCGAGCAAGCAGCGCTCCTACACCGAATACGACAGCAGCACGTGCGACGACTACGACCACGAATGCGACGAGAATCTCGGCCCACTCGCTGATTACTGCCGAGGTCGAGACCTCGAATCCTATCAGCAGAAAAACGATCGAGTTGAGGGCGAAGGCGATATAATCCCAGAATGCGGACAGCGCTACGCGAGTTTTTCGGGACATCTCCTCCTCCCACGCATACTTGCCGCAATACATTCCCGCCACCACAGTCGCTATTACCCCCGACACTCCCGCCTGGTCGGCGAGCGCGAATGTTCCGTAGGCAGTGATCACAGTGATCGTGATCTCGATAACTGCATCGTCGATTTTTGCGATCAGTCGTGACGCAAGTGTCCCCGCGGCAAATCCGAGGAACGCGCCGCCGCCGACGATCAGAATGAATTGAAGAGCGAGGTGGCCCAGTCCAGTGGATTGGCCGGTCACTGCCGCAAGAAGAAGCGAAAAGAGAACGATCGACGTCCCGTCATTCAGCAGGCTCTCGCCCTCAACGAGTGTCGCGAGTCGGGCCGGTACGCGCAGCTCCCTGAAAACGGCGACGACCGCTAGAGGATCGGTCGCGGCGACGAGTGCGCCGAAAACGAGACCCTGCTTGAGTGTGAGAGCGGGATGCGTCGACAGCGGTGCGATTGCCCACGCTGTGCCCGCGCCGGCGAGCACTATTGCGACCACGACGCCGGGAATGGCGAGCGATGTAATCGCCATCTTGTTCTTGAGAAAAATTCCGACATCGATGTTGAACGCTGCCTCGAATAGCAGACCAGGCAGAATGATGCCGAACAGCAGGTCGTGCGTTAGCCGCGGCGGATTTACGAGCTGGAGCGCGCCAAGGATGATACCGGCGACGACGAGCACGGCCGTGTAAGGGATCTTCGCCCAGCGGGCCGCGATCGCCGCTGCCGTCGCGACTGAGAACAGGATTACGAGCGTGGATTCGATAGTCATGTCTCGTCGCGTCGCCCTCTGGTTCTTTTGATTTTCAAAACCGAGGCACCACGATGAAGCCTTGTCAGTATGCCTGATCCCACTCCGCCGACAATCGAATCGCCGAGTCGATGATTCCGACCATGCTGTACGTCTGCACGAAATTTCCCCACAGCTCGCCTGTCCGCGGGTCTATGTCCTCAGACAACAGACCGTGCGGATTGCAGTGCGACAGAACTTTCTCGAACAACGCTCGCGCCTCGTCGCGTCGCCCCAACGCTGCGAGAGCGTTTATGTACCAGAACGTGCAGACGAGAAACGCGTTCTCAGGTGTCCCAAAATCGTCGCGCTCCGTATACCTGTAGATGAAATCTCCGCGCTTGAGCCCGCGCTCGATCGCGTCCACGGTTTGTGCGAAGCGCGGATCGTCAGCCGAAAGAAACCCAACCTCCTGCAGCCTCAGCAGACTCGCGTCCAGCGTGTCGCCGTCCATCGTTCCCACAAACGACTTCAGCTTCTCGTTCCACGACCTTTTGGAGATGACGGCATGCATCCGATCCGCGTGCGCTCTCCAGTATTTCGCGCGGTCGGTAAGTCCCAGGTGCTGTGCGATTCTGGACAGACGGTCGCAGCCTGCCCAGCACATCACGCTCGAGAAAGTGTGAATGCGTAGCTTGCCGCGAAGCTCCCACATTCCCGCATCGGGCTGGTCAAAGAGCTTTGCCGCCTGTTCTCCCAGCGCCTCAAGTCTCGGAAACAGAGTCTCGTCTCCGCGTCGCACCAGCCTGCGATCGAAGAACACGTGCGGCGCCGCGAGTATCGCCGATCCGTACACGTCGTGCTGGACCTGTCGCTGCGCCTGATTGCCGACGCGCACTGGCCCCATTCCGCGATACCCCGTCAGGCACTCGGCGTTGTGCTCCTCTACAACCGAGCGCCCATTGATTCCGTATAGGGGTCGCAGCACTCCCCCCTCCGCGGCCGCCACAATGTTGAGGATGAAGGCCAGGTAGCGCTCCATCGTGCGCGTTGCGCCGAGCCGGTTGAGCGCGTTGACGACGAAGTAGGCGTCGCGGATCCAGCAGTACCGGTAATCCCACGTCCGCGCGGTATTCGGCGCTTCCGGAATGGAAGTCGTCACGGCGGCGACGATCGCGCCCGTATCCTCGAATACATTCAGCTGCAGAGTGATCGCAGCGCGAATCACCTGGTCCTGCCACTCAAACGGAATCGCGAGCATCCGCACCCAGTCGCGCCAGTGCCAGGCGGTCTCATCGATGAAATTGCGCGCGATTTCGTTCGGTGCGCCGCTCACCGTCTCGTCCGGCCCCAAAAGAAGCGTGATCGTATCTTCGAGAAAGAAAGGGTTTTCGTCGAGGACGGACGTCGTCGGCGCATCCGTCGTCAATCGGAGGACGACCTCGCCCCCATAGTAGCGAATATGGTTGCTGCCGATCGTCGTTCGCGGTCGCTCGCACCCGTAGTCGCGAGCTGGACGCAGCCTTACCTGAATGCGCGGACTACCCGAGAGTCGCCGCACCTGTCGCACGATCATCATCGGGCAGAATAGCCGACCGAACTGCCTGAACCGCGGCGCAAAATCCGTGATCTCGATCGCCGCGCCGTCAGCGTCGTACGATCGCGTGACGAGTATCGGCGTGTTCATCATATACTCCTGCTCGGTCCTCACCGACCCGCAGAGCTCGATGCTGAAAAGACCGACCTCGTCTTCACGAGATTTCCCGCCGCGCAGCAAAGAACAAAACGCCGGGTCGCCATCAAGTCGCGGGAAACAGGCCCATTTGATTTCGCCGGCAGAATCGACGAGCGCCGCGATCGTTCCATTGCCGATCAGGGCGAGATCGAGCGATTCGGTTTTCCCTGGGCTCATTCGGTGTCCCGTCGCTCCAGCCACGAGTGTACAGCGCGCACATTCGCGAGTCGCCACCGTGCCGCGGAACTCCCGGCGCCCACTTTTATCGAGTGTCCTCCCATGGAGTTCACGACGACGAAGCCGTGCTCGTCGGTGATGTCATCGCCTACGAATACCGGAAGGCGCCCCCTGAACGGCTCTTCCCGCATGAATTCCCTTACGGCGTCGCCCTTGTCCTTTCCACTCGGCTTGATCTCGACGACACGTTTTCCCGATTGCAGGGCGAAGTCAGGGCCCATCGCTGCTAGAATGCCGCGCATTGTACGATGTGCAAACGAAGCGAGCGCAGGTGCTGCGCGATAGTGAAGTGCGAGCGTCAATCCCTTGTCCTCCAGAAGGAGCTCCGGATGCGTCGCAATCGCCTCGGCGATGCGCGAGCGCGCGAAGTCAAGCTTTTCCGACGCCATGTCGTGGCGGGTAATCTTCCCCGCCGAGCTCCTTCGCTCAAGACCATGCTGACCGGCGACCGGGAGCTTGGTATCCCGAAAGATGGTGTCGACGTCCGAGATCGACCGGCCGCTGATCAGCGCCAGAGCGCCGCCGGTCGCCTCGTACAGCTCGCAAATGCAGGCCTGCAGCGCTCTCTCGAGGACGATCTCCGATGGCGAGGGCGCGATGTCCACGAGAGTGCCGTCGATGTCGAAGAAGTATGCCCAGGAGCTCGAGGGAGCGGGAATCCGGCCACGGCCGCTCGCAACGCTATCCCGGCGCTGAGCGGACGCTTTCACAGTAAAGGTCGGGGGACTGGCTCCGCGGTAATCTCCGATTCGCTATCCGTTACGCGACTCAGTTTGGTAACTCCCAGCGGACGCCCGAGGATATTGCGACGCCGCCTCATCCTCGCCGCGTCGAGCAGCATCCGGCCTGCCCAGCGGTAGACGTTGAACTCCTTGATGAGTCCGCGCATGAGGCGCATCCGCATTCGTTGCGTGCGGAGCGACATCGTGAGAGCGACATTGAGAGCCGCAGCGCACTGGTCCGCGTCATATGGATTCACGATGAGCGCCTCAGGTAGCTCTCGTGCGGCACCTGTGAACTGGCTCAGTATCAGCACCCCGCGCTCATCCTCCCGCGCCGCGACGAATTCTTTCGCCACGAGATTCATCCCGTCGTGCAAACTGCTCACGAAACACAAGTCGGTCCCGCGATAATACTCCCACACCTGCTCCGGCTCGTGGTGGCTTGCTTCAAGAATGATGGGCGGGTACTCACTCACGTTTGAGAACCGCGAGTTGATCCGCTCTGCCATTGTGAGAACCCGTTCCTGGTAATTGTGATACTGCTCGATGCTCGCTCGCGTCGGAGCCGCAATCTGCACGAAGCTGAATTTCCCGAGCCACTCGGGATGCAGCTCCATCAGTCTTTCGACGGCATGAAAGCGTTCCTCGAGACCCTTTGTGTAGTCGAGCCGGTCGACGCCGAGGCCAAGGCGATGATCGAGTGGAAGTCCGTGTCGCTCGCGAACGCGGACGCGTGACGTCTCGATCGATTCGGACACCAGCGTCCTCGACGGGGGCCATTCGACGGAGATCGGGTAACGCTTGATGGCGGTCGTCTGCCCCTTGTAGGTCACGCTGAATGTTTCGCGATCGACGCGCGCTTCGAGCTGTCTATCTACTGTGTCGACAAAATTGTTGCAGTGGAACTGCGTGTGAAAGCCGAGGATGCTGCTGCCGAGGAGCCCGTCGAGGAGTTCGTGCCGCCAAGGGCAGATGGCAAACGCTTCCGGATTCGGCCACGGGATGTGCCAGAAGGCGATGATCGTCGCGCCCGGCAGTTTGTCGCGCACCATCCTGGGCACCAGGGCCAGATGGTAGTCCTGGACGAGCACAATCGGATCGGGCGATTTCGATTCCTCTATCACCGCGTCCGCGAATTTCCGGTTCACACGCTCGTACTGAACCCAGTCTGACGTGCGAAAAATCGGTCGCACGTGCGCGATGTGGCAGAGCGGCCAAAGCCCCTCATTCGAGAATCCGTAGTAATAGCCCTGCTCCTCTTCATCGGAGAGCCAGATCCGTCGCAGCTGATACGATGGGTCGTCGACAGGAATTTCGATGCGATCGTGTCGATCGACGACTTCGCGATCGGCCGAGCCGCTCCCGTGCGCGATCCAGGTTCCTGAGCACGCTCGCATTATCGGCTCGATTGCAGTGACCAGTCCGCTTGCCGGTCTTCTTATCGCGATCGTTCCACTTTGCCGGACGTGAATGTATGGCTCGCGGTTCGAAACCACGATCACGTGCTGTCCGCGCAGCTCACGATCGAGAATTCCGCGCAGAGTGTCCGGCGTCCACGCGAGCTGTTCTTCGTCGCGCAGTCGGTGCTCTGTCTCGATGTCTCGGATCAGGGTGCGCAAGTCGTCGGCGATTGGCTGCAGCTCGCCAGCGTCGGACTCACTCGGCCTGAGCAAGCCTTCGCCGCGCATCAACGCCTGGAGGCCGCGAACCCAGCCACGCCAGCTCAGTTGCGCGACGGCGACGGTGATGAGGGAGATCAGCACCGCGAGCCCGACGAAAAAATAGAAGAGATATTGTTTGGTCTCTTTCGAGCGGCGCACTACGAAGCTCATGTCGTGCACCATGACAACGGTGCCGACGGTGTCGCCGAGTGGTGCGACAGGCTTGGTGGACACGAGCAGCGGGCCTTGCGCTTCGGTCAGGACCTTTCCGGTCGGCCTGGAAAACTGATCGAGATTCGAGCACTTGATCTCTTTCGGCAGGCTCGGCGTCGCGATCGCCTTGGCATCTGGCGAGCTGCAGAATGCCATCGCGAAGAGTCTTTCATCCTGCGTTATGCGCGCGAAAAACCGTCGGATTCCTGGGACGTCGTTTGCGATCACCAGGCTGTACAACGGCTCGTCGACGGCGTTGGCCACGAGAGTGGATCTCAGATTCAGGTCCTTTACGAACCACTGAACCGTGAGCCTGTCCACGAGAGGCATCATGGCGTACGCGAGTGCCGTCAGGACGAGCACCAGCGGAACTACGAACCGTAGCGATAGTCTCACGCCATCGATTGTAGCGAACTCCGAGCCAACCTTTTTTGAGGTTGTTCCAGGCAAGCTCGGGGGCCCGATTCGGGGGAAACCCTCTTTATGCGAGGGCCGACCCGCCCTATTGACGCGAGACCCAATCCCGCCGTACGCTCTCCTCATCGACGGAGGTCGGAATCGGCTGAATGACGAGACAGCTCGGAATCCGCTGTACGACGACGGCATGAATCGCTCGCACTCCGCACGCAGTGCCGCCTTGATAGCTCTATCTCTGGCTCTCGGATCGGCGATGGCTCTTGGGCAGACGCGTACCGTCGCCCCAATCCTGGCTTTTCCCGAGGCCGGCCTCGACGATCCAGCGGCTTACCAGGGATATCAGACGCGATTCTTTCGCGACACCAAAGGCAACGTCGTCCAGATCTATCTCGATGCGCGCAGTGGCAGAGTCGTCAACCTCCTCGCCGACGCCGTCGACGAGAGCATTGGTTTCACCGTTCGTGATGACTCAGGCACCGACGCGAAAGCGGGAAACCCGATCCATCTGCAATGGGGTGCTACCGGAGCAGTCGTATCTCAATCCGGTACTCAGCGAACTCTCGAATATCAGCTCGTCGCAAACGCCCACCGCATCGTCATTGGTTGGATTCTGCTCGGGTCGATGCGAGTCGAGCGCGATCTTGGCTACTCGGGACGCGAACCCGACCCGTACGACTGGCCGACTTTCCGGGTCCGCGACGAAGAGGAGCTCATATCGAACATCGATCGGCTCCAACCGGCAGAGCGGGAGCGAGAGCTAGGCATGCTCAACGCGGAATTTCCAACGGAGCTACGCGCACGTCTTGTCCCGGATATCATAACGACGGGAGTTCGCGAGCAGCGCGGCGTCTCTATCACTCAGCCGTCACTGGACGGCAAAACAAATCTCGAGCTCGATTTCGCAGCTGACCCAAAAGACGCATCGATCCTGGTTACTGTTCCGACAATTTCGCTCACCGCTGTCGGAAACCGACCGATAAAATTTAGTGTTCGCATCACCACGGATGCCCCAGCGCTCACTCCGCTCTCGCGCGAGCAGATATTCAATGCGCCTTTTCTGCGCTTCCTCAGTGACGCGCGCGCAGCATCCGATCGCGCTGGGCGTGGCAGTCAATCACCCTCGGCTGCTGCCACGATATCACGCTACCGGCAGCTGGAACGGGACGTCCGCGGCACGGAGTTGCTCAGCTCCCGCGAGAAGCTGATGGCGGGTCTGCCGAATTACGCGACGTACTTCGGCCGCGACATGATGATGACTTCGCTGATGATGCAGCCTGTGTGGACTGATACGATGGCGGAGTTCGTCATCGCGAGCGCGCTGCGAAAACTCGGTCCCGCCGGCGATGTCAGCCACGAAGAGGCCCTCGGCGGCCAGGCCATCCGCGAAAACTCGGCGGAGTACAATGCCCACATTGCGAACTATTTCAGGCTACTCGCTCGCGGCAGCAGGCAAGCGGCTGACACCGCCCTCGAAAACGCGCGTGCGCTGCTGGTGGATTTGCAGAAAGTCCGAGAGAACTATCACATGCGCGACGACGAGTTCCAGCTTCCTGTCGTAGTGGCGCGTTATCTCACGAACCCGGCACTTTCGTCAGCGCGAAAGCGAGCGTTCCTGATGGACACATCGGACGGCGGACAGCGGAGAATTACCAAGCTGCTCAGGGAGCTGAGTCTCGTCGCGACTTTGGCGGCTCCCTACGCTCGAAATCCCATCGTGCAGAACCTCATTGGGTCGCCACGCCTCGACTCGACGCACTGGAGATCCATCAGCTGGCGTGACAGCAACGCCGGCTACGCGAATGGAAGGTTCGCGATGGACATCAATGCGATCTGGGTTCCCGCTGCGCTCCAGGCGATTGGCGAGATCACAACATCGCTGCGGACGATTGGGTTCTCGAACGAAATGCTCGTCGGGATGACATCGGGTCCGAGCTCGAGACCACTGGGCGAATTGATGCGAGACTCCGCATTCGCTGAGCGCGCTCTCGCGAACTGGCGCGGCGCGTCGGCGCATTTCGTCGTCAATCTGACTCCCGCACAGATTCGGGCGCGCGTTCAGGAGAAGCTGCAATGGATGCCGGCAAACGAACGCGCTTACTGGCAGCGAATCGTCTCCTCGAGCGACGCGGAAGATCAGCCGCTCGAATTTCTGGCGCTGTCGCTCGATTCCGCGGGAAAGCCGATCCCCGTGGTCAACACCGATCCAGCGACGTGGCTGCTTTTGCGTGACGCGCGGGATGTCACGCAACCGGCGATCGCCGCCGTGGAGCGTGACGTGCGCGCCATCGTGCGAGACTATCCGGTTGGTCTCTTCATAAATCGATTAGGACCAGTCGTGGCCAACGACGCTTACGCGCCGCCGAGCGTGTGGAACGCATTTCGGAGCGACACTTACCATTCGCCTCGAGTCGTGTGGGGCAGGGAGGTGAACCTGATCCTGCTCGGTCTCGCGAATCAGATTCAAGGCGCGACGGATGCGGGAGGAAGACCGACGGAGTCATCACTTGCGCCTTACGTGGCGGAGATGCGTGACGCTCTGGCGCGCGTAAATGCCGCAGTGGAAGCGTCCGGCCTGAAGCACAACGAGCTCTGGAGCTACGAGATTGTCGACGGCACTCTCAAACCAATTCGTTACGGGGCGAGCACCGACGTGCAGCTCTGGAACGTGACCGATCTTGCCGTGCAGTTCGTGTTAAATGCACTCGGCTTAGGGTCAGTCGTGCCGGGCTCCTGAAGTCCGGCCACCGAGACGAAATTTTAACCGGATGAGGCGGATTTTAGCGGATTGAACGGATCGCTCCTCCTGGCGCTATGGTTCGTCGCGGCGGGGCCGTGATTTTTTGTTGTTTGCATTGAGAGCGCCTCTTGGCGCTCTTTTGCGTTGAGGGCTCTCTCTGCGTTAAGCCTACAGCAATAGAGAGATTACTATGGCGTTAAAGGCCTGCCCGAGCGGCAGTTCCCAAAAAAATCCCGCCCGGCACGCGAGACTAGGGCTCCTTCTCCAGCCCGAGTCTGTGCTCTCTTATCTCGGTCTCCTCGCCAGCCGCGGAGTGCAGCGGCCGACGATGCGCGCGCGAGCCGAAGTAGAACATCAGGCCGCCGAAGACGACCATCACGAGTCCCCACCAGAGATTGATGATGATGCTCTGCGATCTTCCGTACAGAGCAGCGTCGGAGCGCGTTGCGGCGCCGTAAATCGTCAGAATCGCGCCCAGCAACAGAAAGAGCGCGCCGATCGGCAGGCGAATATCGAATCTTGCGTCGGTGCTCATGGTCTCCTCCTAGAAGAATATCAGATTGAGCGCCAACGTCACCGTCAACACGATGACGGCAAGCACCGCCGGCTTCTGGTACCATGCCTGGACAACCTCTACCGGCTTGGGTGTCAGGCTGTAGACGAGGCCCACCAGCTCGCGCTCTTCCCGAGGCCTGGTAGCGAGACTTATCGCGATCGTCACGACGAAGCACGTCACCCACGCCGCGATCGCGGTCCAGAATGTCTGACCGAGCTCGCTGCGATAGACGATGTGTGTGCCGAAGTAGCCGCCCTTGACGCCCGGTACGGAACCCGCGGCCAGCGAGATCCCGTGATGTATCGCTGCCGCAAGTGTGCCCGCGATCAGACCGATGAACGCGCCGTGACCCGTAGTTCGTTTCCAGAACATCCCGAGCGCGAAAGTCGCGAACAGCGGCGCATTCACGAACGCAAACACAAGCTGCAGTAGATCCATGATGTTGTTGAACGACGCCGCGACATACGCGGCAGCGATCGACAACGCGATTCCGAACACCGTTGCTGCGCGTCCCATCCACAGGTAGTGCTCGTCGCTCGCGCCCTTCTTGATGTGGCTCTGATAGATGTCGTAGGTCCAAACCGTATTGAACGCTGTGACGTTGCCCGCCATTCCTGACATGAAGGAGGCGAGCAGCGCTGTCAGGCCGAGCCCGAGCATTCCTGACGGGAAGAAGCGGATCAGCATCATCGGCACGGATAGGTCGTAGTCGAGAACAACATGCCCGGCCTGATCGATCAACGGTCCGCCGGTGACGGCGTCTATCTTAGGCGGGATTATTCCCTGACCGAGCGTAGACACCGCATGCGTGCCGACGCCCGGCGCGTGCCAGTCAACTCCGAGCGCGATCATGCCGGGAAGAATCACAAGGAAGGGGAACAGAACCTTCGGTAGCGCCGCGATGAGCGGTGTGCGCCGTGCCGCCGCCATCGAATCGGACGCCATTGCGCGCTGCACGACCAGGAAGTCTGTGCACCAGTACCCGAACGACAGCACGAAGCCAAGTCCCATTACGAGCCCGAACCATTCCACTCCGATCGGGTTCTGCGACGGATCTGCCATGAACCGCCAGGCGTGCGTCATCGCGCCAGGCTGAAATCCACGCTGCACGGATACCTCCGCCAGCTTAGCCTGTAATCCGGTCCATCCTCCGGCCGCTCTCAATCCGACGAATACGAGTGGCGCGAAGCCGAACACGATCAAAAAGAACTGAATCACCTCGTTGTAGATCGCGCTCGTCAGACCGCCGAGGAAGATGTAGGCAAGTACTATGAACGCGGCGACGAGCATGCTCACGTCGAAGCTCCATCCCAGGAGCAGGTTGAAGAGTTTGCCCATCGCGTACATCGAGATGCCGGAGGACATGACCGTCATCACCGCGAACGACACCGCGTTTAGCGTCCGGGTTTTTTCGTCGTAGCGAAGCTTCAGATATTCCGGGACCGACCGCGCGCGCGAGCCGTAATAGAACGGCATCATGAACAGGCCGACAAAGACCATCGCCGGTATCGCGCCAATCCAGTAGAAGTGGGCGGTGCT
>DASQPS010000404.1:0-6488 GCA_035643845.1 Gemmatimonadaceae bacterium
GCATTCTCTAGTGCCTCGCACGCGCTCGCCGATGTAACAACCGACCTCGGCCCAATTCCGTCGGAGCAGCTTTTCGTTGCGCCCGATCGTGAATCCAACAGCGGATTTCAGATCGCGCGATTGGAGCGAGGAAGCGCCGAGTATCCAGCTGAATTGATGGACTTGTCGATGCCGCCGGCGGTGCTCTTCGCCATCGGCCGAAGCTCGGCGCTCACCAAGCCACGTGTCGCGATCGTTGGAACCAGAAATTCGACCGCGTACGGCGAGCGCGCAACACGGATGCTGACCCGTGCCCTCGTGAGATCCGGCGTCTCGATTATTAGCGGAATGGCGCGCGGAATAGATGGAGCCGCGCATCGAACGGCGCTCGAGGAGGGCGGCAACACCGTTGCCGTGCTCGGAACTGGAATCGATGTCCCGTACCCCGTTGGTCATCGCCAGCTCCATCGGTCGATAGCGGAGCACGGGCTAGTGCTGTCAGAGAATCCGCCGGGAGCGACCGCGCATCAAGGTGCGTTTCCCAAACGCAACCGCATCATCGCCGCCCTGGCGCCTGTGACGATCGTGGTCGAGGCCGGATTCAAGAGCGGCGCGCTCAACACCGCGTCGCAGGCATTGGAGCTCAATCGAGTTGTCGCCGCTGTGCCTGGCCCGATCGACTCGGACCAAAGCAACGGGTCGAATCAGCTTCTGCGCGACGGTGCCGTGGTGATCGCATCTGTTGACGATGCCTTGGCGCTCCTCGGAGTCTCCGCACCAAAAGAGATTCGGGCTCCGGTGCTCCCCGAAAGAGAGCTTAGAATCTGGGAAGCCATCGGATCCGGCTCGATCGAGCTCGATGGCCTCGCAGCCAAAGCGGGCTTGAGCATTCCAGACACGCTCTCGGCGATCACATCGCTCGAGATTATGGGACTTGTGAACTGCTCCATGGGCGGCGAAATCCGTCGCCGATAAGGAGCGCGCGCTGCGAGGCGATCGGATACCCGCGTCTCGGGGTAAGGTTACGGGTTACCTGGTACCTGGTACCTGGTACCTGGTACCGCCTTTCGAGTTACCGCCTTTCACGTACCGCCTATATTCACCCATGCCCCCGCGCCACCTCTACATTCACGTTCCGTTCTGCGCGCGCCGCTGCTCCTACTGCGATTTCTCGATCGCCGTTCGCTCGGAGACGCCCGTCGACGAATACGTCCGCGCGCTCCGCTCGGAGCTGGCGATTTCGGCTCTCACTGGGGCGATGCTCGACACCGTTTACCTCGGCGGAGGAACTCCGTCTCGGCTGGGAGGGCCAGGGATCGCGGCGGTAATCGCGGCGGTTCGGGAGAGAACGGCGATCGCTCCAGACGCCGAAATAACGATCGAGGCCAACCCCGACGACGTAAATGACGTCGCCGTCGCGCGCTGGCTTGCCGCCGGCGTCAACCGCGTCTCACTCGGCGCGCAGAGTTTTGATGACGCGGTGCTCCGTTGGATGCATCGAACGCACGATGCCGAACAGATTGGCCAAGCGGTGCGCACAATTCGGCGAGCAGGAATTGAAAATATTTCCCTCGACCTGATCTTTGCGCTCCCTGGGCACCTGGGCCGAGTGTGGGAAAAGGATCTCGAGCGGGCGATGGCGATGTCGCCGTCGCATCTCTCGCTCTACGGGCTGACCGTTGAAGAGCATACTCCTATCGCCCGGTGGGCCGATCGGGGCGCAATCGTCGAAGGATCCGAGGCCCAATACGAGGAAGAGTTTCTGCACGCCGACGAGACGATGGCCTCAGCAGGGTTCGACCACTATGAGGTTTCCAATTTCGCTCTGCCTGGACGCAGGTCTCGCCACAACTCGGCGTACTGGACGGGCGCCGAGTACGCGGGGCTCGGACCATCGGCGCATTCTTTCGATGGCAGCGTCCGACGGTGGAACGTTGCCGCTTATTCCGAATGGGTCCGGCGTCTGGCCAATGGGACCTCAGTCACAGCAGGCGAAGAATTGCTCTCCGAAGACAACCGGATCGCCGAATCGATCTATTTGGGATTGCGCACCACGAACGGTCTGGATCTCGAACCGCCCGAGGTAGAGCTCGTCGAGAGATGGGAGTTGGCGGGATGGGCGGAGCGGGGTCGGCGGGAAGCGGGAGGCGGGAAGCGGGAAGCGGGAGGGATTCGCCTCCGCCTGACGGCCACCGGCTGGCTCCGGCTCGACAGCATCGCCGCCAGTCTGGCTGCGCTGCGCAGCGGTCGAAGCCGTGAGGCCGTGACTGCAACTCCTAGTGGCTGCTATATTTAAGTTATGTCAGTCCCTGGTCTGAGCGAGCGCGAGCGGCGCATACTTGAGGCGGTCATCCAGGCTTATGTCGCGACGGCACAGCCTGCTGGCTCGCGCAGCATCGCGCACAAATTCGGGCTGGGCGTTTCTCCGGCGACGATTCGCAACACGATGAGCGATCTCGAGGAGAAGGGCTACCTCTACCACCCGCACGCCTCGGCGGGAAGGGTGCCGACCGACGTCGCATATCGAGTTTACGTCGATTCGCTGATTCCCATTCGGGCGCCCGATCTCAACGAGCGTGAGCGGCTGACCGCGCAGATCGTTGCGGGCGGCTCGGCCGTCGAGGCGATTCTGCGACGCGCCGCCCAAAGTCTCGGAGTGATCACTCAGGAGCTCGGCATCGCGCTTGGTCCACGTCTCGACGACGCCCTGCTCGAGCGCGTCGAGCTCATCAAGCTCTCGTCGGAGCGATTGCTCCTCGCGCTGACTTTGTCCGCCGGAGCCGTTCGAACGATCTTCGTCGACGTCCACGGCGAGATCGCTGACGCCGCCATTTCCGAAGTCACCCGAGTCCTGAACGAGAGGCTGGCGGGACTGAGCCTCCGCCAGATCCGCTCTTCGCTCGGTGATCGCTTACGCGACATCGGTCCCACTCGAGAAGCATCGGATCTCCTCAACGTGTTCATCGAGGAGGGCGATCAGCTTTTCGATAGCGCCCTCGAGTCGAATGACGACACCGTTTTGCTTGGCCAGGCATCCGTTCTTGCCGAACAACCGGAGTTCGCCAGCATCGACAACATGAGAAAGCTGGTCGCGCTCACCGAGACTCGCGAGAAACTCGGCGAGCTGCTCCGTCGTCGTAGCGAGACGGGCGGCGTGTCGATCACCATCGGCAACGAACACAATGATCCAAAGCTTGCGAACTTCACAGTTGTCACGGCTTCGTACCATGCAGGTCCACTCGCCGGCGTCATCGGTGTGATTGGGCCGACGCGCATGCCGTACGACAAGGTGATTTCGCTCGTGACGCACACCTCTGAATTGGTGACGGATCTGTTGAAGGAGAACCCCAGGAGCCATGGCTGATTTTTACCAAACGCTCGGCGTCCAGCGCGGCGCGAGCGAGGACGAGATAAAGAAGGCGTATCGCAAGCTCGCGATGACGTACCATCCGGACCGCAACAACGGCGCGAAGGAAGCGGAGGAGAAGTTCAAGGCCATTACGGAGGCGTATGACGTGCTGCGCGATCCCGACAAGCGCGCCGTCTATGACCGATATGGAGAAGCTGGCCTGCGTGGTGGTGCCGGCTTCCATCACGTCGATCTTTCCGAGGCGCTCAATATTTTCATGCGCGACCTCGGCGGCCTTGGAGGGTTTAGTGATCTCTTCGGCGGAGGCGGCAATCGTGGCTCCGGTCCGCGCACAGGTTCGGACATCAAGCTCGCGATGCCGCTCACTCTTTCGGACGTTTCAACCGGCGTCGAAAGGACGGTGAACGTCAGGCTGCTGGAGCCATGCGATCGCTGCGACGGAAGAGGCGCAGAGCCGGGATCGGCCCCTGTTGTTTGCACGACCTGCAACGGCAGCGGTGAAGTACGTCGCGCTCAGCGATCGTTCTTCGGGCAAGTGGTGAGCGTCGCGCCGTGTCCGACCTGTTCCGGCGAGGGGACGGTCATTTCTTCGCCGTGCAAGAAATGCAGAGGAGAAGGTCGGCTGCGCGGAGAGAAGCAGATCGTCGTTCGGATTCCCGCTGGCGTTGCGACGGGGCAGTACATGACGATGCGCGGCGTCGGGAATGTTGGTCCGCGCGGCGGACCGCGCGGCGACATCCTCGTCGTGTTCGAGGTCGAAGAGGATCAGCGGTTCGAGCGCGATGGCGAAGATCTTTACACCGAGGTGCTGGTTACGTATCCCCAGCTCGCACTGGGCGCGAATGTCGAAGTGCCGATGGTGAGTGGAACCGTAACTTTGCAGGTGCCGTCAGGAACGCAGAGTGGCCAGATCTTCAACCTGCGTGGCCGCGGTCTTCCGCGAATCAACTCGAGCTCGACCGGCGATCTGCATGTGAGACTGCAACTCTGGACGCCCGACTCGCTCTCGGATGAAGAAGTCGCGCTGATGAAACGGCTCGCTGAAATCCAGAAGGTCCCGGAGAGTCGTCCAAAAGGTCTCTGGTCGAAGCTCAAAGAATCGCTCGGCGCCTAGCGCGGCTCTCGTAGCAGCCGAGCGGCGGACCTCTCGTCAGGAGCATGACACTTGAGTTGGATCGCGCTGCGAATTACGCCTGACAGCAACAGAGATGGAGTAATCGCGGCTCTCTTCGAGGCGGGCTCGCAGGGAGTGCAAGAGGATGGCGTTGCGCTCGTCACCCATTTCCCGCCGCTGACGCGAATCGATGATGTCCGCGCCAGTGTGGTGACTGCGGATCCAGGCGCGCATATAGCGATTTCCGAGGCGCCGGACGTCGACTACTCCAAATGGAGAGCAGCAGTTTCCGCTCATGCAGTCGGCAAACTCGTCGTAGCGCCGCCGTGGCTGGCTGGAGAATTCGATCGTGCGATAACAATCATCGTCGATCCCGCGATGGCCTTCGGTACGGGCGACCATCCAACCACCCGCGGCGTGATCCGTCTCATGCAGGGCGTCGTCCGTCGTGGGGATGTGGTCGCCGATCTGGGCGCTGGAAGCGCGGTGCTCTCGATCGCTGCTGCCCGACTCGGGGCGGCGCGAGTCGCCGCTGTGGAGCTCGACCACGATTCGATCAGCAACGCCGAAGAGAACGTGGCGGCTAATGATGTCGGCGACCGCGTCGAAATCATCGAAGGGGACGCGACGATCATTCTCCCGCTCCTGGCGCCCGTGCGCGTGGTACTTGCGAACATAGTTTCTTCGGTGCTTATCGAAATGCTGCCGATGATTCGTGGCGCGCTTTCGTCCGCGGGACAGGCGATTCTTGCCGGCATTCTGGTCGACGAAAGGCCTTTGATGATCGACACGCTCGAGACGAATGACTGGACGATCGAACGCGAAGACACGGAGGACGCCTGGTGGAGTGTGCAGATCGCACCCCGGTAGCGACCTTCTTCGTGGCCGAGGATTCGTTTACGGTTGGCGGCACGATCAATTTGTCGGACGAAGCGGCGCACCACATTCGTGTAGCACGAGTCGGCGTTGGTGAGTGCGTCGCACTTCGAAATGGGATGGGCAAAGCGGCCGCCGGTGTACTGGTCAAGGCAAACAAGGCCTCGGCGCTTGTCGACGTCAGCGAAATCTCCGAGATACCAAGGCCTGCTCCGATCCATCTGCTTGCGCCAGTCGCCGACAGGGAGCGGATGCTCTGGTTGGCGGAGAAGGCTATGGAGCTTGGCGTGAGCAGCTGGCGTCCGGTCGTATGGCGCCGGTCGAAGAGCGTCAATCCGCGCGGCGAAGGCGCAACGTTTCAATCAAAGGTCAGAGCACGAATGATTTCCGCGCTGCTGCAAAGTGGTAGTGGTTGGCTCCCCGACATCTTTCCCGAGTCGACCATCGATCGGGCCGTTGCCGCCGCTCCAGTTGGGTCGAGAGTGTTGCTCGCCAGAGACGGCGAACCGATCGCCGGCGTGGAGTTGAAATCGCCGGTGACGATTGCGCTAGGCCCGGAAGGCGGCATGGAGCAGGCCGAACGCGACACGTTCACCGAAGCAGCGTTTCTCCCTGTGAAGCTGACACAAAGCACGCTACGTTTTGAGACCGCCGGCGTAGCCGCGATCGCGATCGCGGCGGCATCTCTGGCGCTCTCGAGACAATCCAATGCCTGACACGCGAAGCTGCATCTTCTGTCAAATCGCGCGCGGTGAGATACCCGCGAAGATGGTCGTGAACAACAAGGAGCTCTTCGCTTTCCGCGACATCAACCCGCAGGCGCCGGTGCACATCCTCATCGTTCCCAAGAAGCACGTCGCGTCCCTGGATGACGTCGCTGACTCGGATCTGCTGGGTCGAATGATGGCTCTCGCCGCTGCGTTGGCGCGGCAGGAAAAAATCGCGCGCTCGGGGTATCGCACGGTCGTGAATACAGGCGCGGATGGTGGTCAGAGCGTCGATCATCTGCACATCCACCTTCTCGGTGGGCGGGCGATGACCTGGCCGCCGGGGTGATCCCTCTCGTCGCTTCGTTTGCATCGGTGTTTGCGGGAGGTGAAGGTGTCCTCTTCGGCGACGACGGTCGCTCTGGCGGAGCCGCTAACTACG
>DASQPS010000405.1:0-2112 GCA_035643845.1 Gemmatimonadaceae bacterium
CCCCGACGATGAACGGCGCGATCGTACCGGAGACGTATCCTGCTGGGATGTAGACGGCGACGGTGCGCGTGTAAGGAGCCGGATGACTAGTAGTCACGACCAGTGTCGCGGGATCTGTTGGACTCGGCGTGCCGAATGTTCCGGAATCGCGGGCGATGCCCGGAAAAATCCTGCTGTCCTCCGACCGCATGGTGAAGGTGTGAACCGTGCCCCGTGCCACACCTTCGTGCACGATCATTTCAAATGCGGGCGTGTGCGTCGGACCGATAATGAAGTTTCCGTCCGCGTCCGCCGGCGGAACGCTGCCATCGGGCAGCTCCTTAGCGGCGACGAATCCCGGCGTGTTCGGATCGCGGGTCGGTTGCGCCATCATTGGAGTGACGGCGGCCGAAAGAACTATCCACGCGATCACAACGACCACGCGACTACGAAGGGCGAGCTCTGCTTCGGATCTAAGGTGCACGAAGGGTCTATCTACGCACTTTGACTACCTCGCGCCAGACGCGAACCTCTTCATTTCTGGAGAGCACGACTCCAACGGCCTCCGACCTGCGTAGATCGGGATCGGGACTCGCCCGGTAGATGGGCATTGACGCGCACGAAACGCCAACATCAGGCATGATCTCGATTCTACTCATCGACGACAACCGGCTGGTTCGCGAGGGCATCGCGGCGATGCTGAATCAACAGAGCGATTTCCGGGTTGTAGGCGCAGCATCCACAGGTGACCCCAAGCTGCTGCGATCCAGCCCGCCACAGGTGATTCTTCTGGACCTGGGCTTGTGGGAGGACGACAGCTTGCGCATCGCAGAGGTCATCTCGATGGAGTCGCCGGACGCACGGATCATAGTCATGGACCTGCTTCCGGCCCATGAGGATATAGTTGAGGTCGTGAATGCTGGAGTCTGGGGTTTCATAATGAAGGACGCGACACTAGAGGATCTCGCCAGGACCATTCGTTCCGTTGCCGCGGGCGCGAAGGTACTTCCACCACAGATGACGTCGAGCCTGTTTTCACAGATCGCCAAAGAAGCGCTGAACGCGGGTGAGTCCGCGGCGATTGAATCCGTACGGATGACAGCCCGCGAGCGTCAGGTGATCGATCTCATCGCCGAGGGCCTGAGCAATAAGGAGATCGCCGCACGGCTGGAGATCGCGGCTCACACGGTGAAGAGCCATGTACGCAACATCATGGAGAAGCTCGCGCTGCACACCCGGCTGCAGATCGCTGCCTACTCTTACCGACAGGACGACTGACTGATTGATCGCAGGATCGGCGTTGGTATAGTTGGTTAGTTGGTTAGCCCCCGCATGGCCGCCGCAACCCGTCGATCTCCCCACGGGAGTACGCGTCTCTCACCCCTTTGTGCGATAGAGACGCCGAATGATGTACGCTAGCGTTAGACATGAACCCCAACATCCCGAGCATTCTCAGTGCGGCCTAGCAGATTCACTCGGGATCAGATCGTTGGTGCCCTTCGACAGGTCAAGTCCGGGACGCCCGCCGTGCAGGTGTGCCGAAAGCTCGGAATCACTGAAACGACGTTCTATCGCTGGCGCAACAAATACGACGCAATGCACGGAACCAATACCGAAGAGGTTCACGCTCTTCGGGACGAGAACCAGCGCCTGAGACACATCGTCGCGAATCTCCTGCTCGATCAGCAACGAAGCGCCCAACCCCCTCGCGGGAAATGACGACAGTACATCCCCGCACCCAACCAGAGTCCTAAAAAATGAGCCAAGGCAACGCCACGTTCGTCGATCGCATTACGTCCATCGGTCGGAAAGGAAGGAAAAGTCGTCGGCACGCGGAGTCACTCCTGCGGACGGGTGCGCTGCAGACCGCAATCTTCAATAGCGCCAACTTCTCGAGCATCGCCACCGACGCCAAAGGCGTGATCCAGATCTTCAACGTCGGCGCGGAACGCATGCTGGGCTACACCGCGCTCGAGGTGATGAACGTCATAACGCCGGCCGACCTCTCCGACCCCGAGGAGCTGATCGTTCGGGCCAGCGTTCTGAGCGCCGAGTTCAACACTCCGATCACGCCGGGCTTCGAGGCGCTCGTGTTCAAGGCGTCGCGCGGCATCGAAGACATCTACGAGCTTA